>JAEORX010000246.1 GCA_016840685.1 Candidatus Thorarchaeota archaeon | reverse complement strand
ACTGAAGTTTCTCGGTTAATAAAATGAAACCTGTCTCTTGGTGATTCGGTTTGGAGAAGGCATACTTGTATAGACCAATTGATAGTTCCCCATCACCACTGACAAGTATTGCAATCTCTCCCAAAGGGAGTCTAATTGCATCAGGGAAAATGGACTCTGAAATCCTACTGCTTGATGTAAAGTCGGGAAAAACCAAACGAGCAATCAATGGCCATGAAGGGGCAATTTCTGATGTTTGTTTCGTTGGCACCTCGAACTCAGTTCTGTCTTGCAGTTGGGATCAAACAACTCGACTATGGAATCGAAAAAACATAGAAGAACCTCTTATTCTTAAACACCCCTCCGAGGCCAAGGCTCTTACAGTTTCGTTAAAGCATGGAAAAGGAGCTTCTGGCTCCCGGGATGGTATGGTGAAGGTATTTTCGTTACGTAGTCTCAAAAGCATCAGAAACCTTCAGGCTCATCGTTCAGACATCTCTGGACTAGCTATCATTGATGATGCACAAAAGCTCGTGACTGCATCATATGACGGGACTTGCATAATATGGGACCTCTCATCTTATGATGCCGAGAGGACCTTGGTCACACTAGCGACTCGAATCAGATCAATGACAATCCCTCCCGATGGCTCTTGCGTTTTCTTGGGGCTCCAGAGTGGAGAAATCGCTCGGGTCCATATTGGGAACACTATAGAAAAAATAGGCCTCACGGGACATACAGACATTGTGAGTGCATTATCTATAGATCCTACTGGCCAACATCTTGCATCTGCAAGTTGGGACCGTACAATCAGAATATGGTCTCTGGAGAAAAACAAAGAAGTGGCAACGGGCAATCTAGTGACAGGTATTGCATCACTCGTCTGGTCCCCCGAGGGGGCAAATCTCTACACTGCTGACCTCTCAGGAGCAATCGCATCATGGAATCCTTGTCTATGAACTAGTAACTCATGATGGTACTCGCATTGCTCGAATGTCAATATCTGCAAAGCCCTCTTTGTTCCAAGTGATTCTGATACGGCTATAATTTCTGTTGACTTCTCCCTCTTTTGCCCCCCTGAGGATGGATGAAATCTTATCCGCCAACCGATTTCTACTACGTTTGTCAAACGGTATGGGAAGTTGATTACCATCACTGAGAGAGAGAGTGACTGCCTTTTCATCCAGCTTAATGATAGGTTGTGAAAATATGATGCGCGAAGGTCTGAAATATGGGGTCTTATCTCTCATACTACGGACTGTTTTAGCAAGCTTGCGATGTTGAACAACCTCTGCACTTGCTGTTATCACCACATCTTCTAAATATTGATGCCTTTTGTCAAATCTACTTGAGAACTCATTTTTTAGTACTTCGATAACTCTTCGTCGAGAAGGAAGACTCTGCTTCAGAATCTGCTTTATTACCCAGTTGGTCGCTGCTCCATATCTTTGAAGCTCTTCTTCAAGAAGGTATTGCTTATCTCTTGTCAATGGGACACTCAGTAGTTTCAGAATCTCTATGTCCTTCATGGACAACACAGTTTCAGAAAAATCAAACTAGCCTAATCAATCTAACTTAGAGACGCTCTGCTATGAACTCAGCCTCTCCAATGATTCTTGTTATCTCCTTTGGCAGAATGTCATACGCTCCATGTTCGACAAATATCTCCTCATAGAACACTGGTTCGCTTTCGCTGAGTTGGTCCATGAAAGCCCCATCCACCAGGCTCGAGAACTCCTTAAGGATGATGAGTACCCTCCCAAGGGAACTAGCCGCTTGTCGCATCTCGAGTACTGCCAATTCATAGTCCCCATTGTAGGTCAGACCCAAGGCTCCATGATACTCTCGCTGAGCTTGTGAGAGGAGACCTGTAGCAAGCAATGCCTGTTCGTCAATTGTCATGTCAGTCATCCGTTTCTCGGCAATATCCAACCACTGTCGGAGGTCATTGAGCACAGTCAAGAGTTTCGGTTCATCCATCCCCTTCAGTTTGAATGCTCTCAGGAAGAGCGAGTAAGTCATAGGATCAAGCATACGCACCTCTGTCAAGACCTCAGCAGGTTTGAGAATCAGGAAGTTATTGTTCACCATAAGTATGACACGACCAAGGTTGAATATCCCTTCACGCATCTCGAAGATTGCACTTGGACCCTCATCATCCTCAGCAAATTCTTTGGCTCTATTCAGATACTCCATGGCTGTGCGCTTGACCTGAGAGATTGACTCTTCAGACCACACATAACTTATTGCCTTTTTCTGCCAGTCACCAATCATGCTCTTTGTATCGTGCATGACTACAGAATTTCTTAATCGATTGATGACCGCTGATATCATAGTGACATCTTTTATGACCCCGGCAAACACATTCTCAACATTCTTGACGGTCATGAAGACCATATCCACAAGAACCTCTTTGTGTGTAGACATCAGTCTGACCGGGGCTTCATCAGCATCCCAAATAATACATATGTCTAGGTCTGAATTAGCTGTGATTGTGCCTTTGACATACGATCCATACACAAAGATGCCCTTTACATTCTTATGGGTCTTCCATTCATTCACTGTGTCCTTCAGTGCATCTGTGAAACGCTTACGAACTTCGGCCATCCTCTCCTTCGCCTCCAATGCTCTCTAGTAGTGCTACTACTAATGTTTCTCAGAGGGATAAATGTCAATAAAACTATCTGATACGAGTCCCGACACTAATTAATCTGACCTGAATCTTACATTTTGGTGAGTGAATCCTAACTGCAAGATACTTCTGTGTTCTACCCTTCTCCTGCCAGTGTTACCACTATCTAGTATTTTCAAGCAAATACCAAACTTAGCAGGAGCATTGTCAACAATCATTGGGATGGAATCCCTCCTGAAGACCTGGTTTCCTTCTCCTGTACTGATGCTGGCACATCATCCCCAGCGACAGAAAGAGTTTCCACAGTTCT
>JAEORX010000245.1 GCA_016840685.1 Candidatus Thorarchaeota archaeon | reverse complement strand
ATTTGAAGGGATACCCGGCATGTCCCTGAACACCTCGAACGGTCATCGTACCTGAGATGACTCCACTGGCACCCATGCTGACATACTCAGGACCCGAGTCAACGACTATCCCGAAGTCACCCCTTATCTTTGGAGGGCCGTTCATGAGGTAGTCAATCCCCCAAATGCCGCCAATTTCTTCATCACATGCGGCAATTAGTTTTAGGTTAACCTTCGCACTTTCATTCTTGATTAAATCTCGCAAAGCACTTACGCACGCAACAATATTCCCTTTATTATCACTCGCCCCTCTTCCGAATGCTTTACCATCCTTGATTGTTAACTCAAAAGGAGGATACTTCCAATCCTCAACGTCGCCAGCTGGCACGACATCATAATGGGTGCACAAGATAACATCAATACTCGACCCGACATCTAATTCTGCGACGATATTCGGATGGGGCTTCCCATCATGCATAGAATCGTAAATTTCAAAATCAAGCCCGATTTCTTCACAATAGCGCTTTATGACATCAGCGCAGAGAGCGTAATTTCGCTTCTCTTCACTATTGGTGTCGAGTTCGACCAATTCTCTAAGAAAAGTTTCTTCCCACTTCTCCATAATACATCAATCCCAAGTGTCCAAATGAGGACACTTCTGCCCTAAGAATCATTGGGAAAATTGAGGGTATACCCTATCTATTCTATCTATTTTGACTCCTTGAATAGTTTCTCAAGACTCTCAAGGTCTTCTTCTTCAGGATTCCCATACCCCTCACGGATGACATTGAACGAGGCTTCTCGCCAATTCTCTTGAAACTTAATCCCCTCAACAGCATTCTCACTTGGTTTGGGACTTATTTCATGGGCAAGCTCTAGCTCATACATGAAACTCTCAACATCCTCAATGGTCAGTACTTTAGACTTTGCCAGCTGGTTCAACAGAAACCTCTGAGCCATAGCAAACCTACGTCCAATCTGACCCATGACTTCTGCCCATTTCTTGTCAATCTCATCAGTCATTAGAGTTTGACCACGAACTATTGTCCTTCCAAGCTCATTGACCACGGTCTGCCCAACCAGCATTCCCATAATGTGACGTTCAAAGTATATCATGGCAAGAGCGTTTAGAGGAGCCACCCTAATCCATCGCTTGTACATCCTGCCATTATCTGTCCAGATTCCAAAGTCCGTTCCATATTCTCCACCGAAGGTTCGAGTAAGCATATAGATTAGTGTCGCGTAGTTACGGTTCACTGAGGTGTAAAAAGGGATTGCTCCATCAGGTTTCTCAGGTAGGTTAGGTATCTCTTCAGTACCAATCTTTGACTCATACTCAGAAACCTTCTTGGCATCTAGTCTGAAGCCAGAGTTTTGATAGGTCAACTGCATGACATAGCTCGAGAGGTCCTTGAGGGTGGAGATTTTCATGTATTTCTAACATCCTCAGTCTGAGAGGTTGAATGTCAACACACCACCCCATCCCACATCGATGTCTAGCAGGGGTTCTGCCACAGAAATGGTCCCCCAAGTGTACGACCCAAGAGATGACCACCCGCTCATTGTGTGGGCTCCCAATGTCATTGTATTGTCCACGGTTAGGCGACCATTCAGCCTTTCGGGGAGATCTATAACAAAGTTGCAGTCGATGGGATTGTCATAGACATCAACGATGTTGCCCTTGTTGTCGCTAACGCCACGACCATATGCTTTCCCTTTCTCAATCGTGAGCTCGAAGGGAGACCTTTTCCACTCTTCTATGTCCCCGGCAGGGACCACATCATAATGTGTGCAGAGAAGAACTGTGGTCTTTGCACCAACATCCATGGTGGCTACAATATTGGGCTGTGGGATTCCATCATGCATCGAGTCAAAGACCTCAACCTCAAGACCAGCCTCTTGGCAGTACTTCTTGACCACCTCCGCACAGACAGCATAGTTCTTCCTCTCATCGCTGTTTGTGTCCAACTCCACAATCTCTCGAAGGAACTGCTCTTCCCATGTGTCCATCTCAGTCCATCTCCAATATATGCTGGGAATGGAGCATATCTTACGTATATTACTTCTGGCAGGTCTGGCAATAGTTGGTCTTGAACCTGTTTGCAGACACCTCAGACACTCGTCCACCACAAAGAGGACAAATTTCTCCACCCCTATTGTGTACCATCAGGAAGTCCCTCTTCTCGCTTGCTATCTCATCAAGAGATCGTTCAGAGAGGATATCGCGGATTCGAGTGAGGACTTTTTGCATAGAATGATACAGATTCTTAGTTTCATCAGAAGTTAGAGTTGAGCTTTTTCGAAATGGGGAGATGCCAGCATAGAGTAGAATTTCATCAGCATAGGCATTTCCAATACCCTTCACGAAACGTTGATTTCGAAGCAGATTCTTTATCTGAGCATGACGGCCGTCCAGTCGCCTTCTGAATACTTCAAGAGTGAGGGAAGGATCAAGAGCTGAGGGGCCCCTTCCTGCAAAATCTGCCACCTGTGAGTAGTCACCCTTTTCGACGAGGTAGATCCGACCCATCTTCTTCCTGTCAGAGTACCAGAGTGAAGTTGCTTTGGTCTGGATTGAAACCATGTCGTGGCTGGATGGTCGTTTATACCTAGGAATGACTCTCACCCGACCTGTCAACATGAGGTTCAAGACTAAATCGTATTTTGTCAGCGAGAGGATTAGGAATTTCCCATCTGCAGAAACATCTTCGAAGGTCTCTCCAAGCGTTCTTGCCATAAAGTCAGCGACTGGAAGACCATGAACTACAATGTGGTTGTGGACTATGGTCTTCACAATTGTCTGACCTACAAGAAGGTCTGTAAGTCGTTCAGCGATGATCTGCAGTTCTGGAAGTTCTGGCATCTAATCACCAAGGACTTGTGTCCATGAGTTTTTGAAGATATGACCCTTTTCCATTCTCCAATCACAACTACCAAAAGGTGTAACTTG
>JAEORX010000073.1 GCA_016840685.1 Candidatus Thorarchaeota archaeon | reverse complement strand
CTCATCCCAAACGCACCAGCCTCCATCGCTTCAGCCACAGCAGATTTCATACTGGCAAGCTCTCTCCTTGTTGGTCCTCTGTCGTCAAATGCTGGACCAGCTGCGATTCTAAGAGTCCCAAAACCAACAAGGGGGACCATATTGATTGGTGTACCAGTCTTCTCCAAGGTGTCGAGATATTCTGCAAAACTCCTCCAGGTTATTTTCAAATCTTGACCAGGAGGAGAAAAGACATCGAACTCCTTCTGGATAAGGTCGATAGTATTGTCATTGACTGGAGCAAGAGAGGACCCGCAATTCCCTATGACAGATGTGGTGACTCCCTGACGAATCATCGATTCCAGTCTGTTATCAAATGGGACACTCATGTCTGAGTGACTGTGAGCATCAATGAATCCCGGGCAAATGGTAAGTCCTTTTGCATCAAAGACATCTTTTGCATCCGCTGAGATGTTCGGTTCTATATGGGATATTCGACCATCACTAACACCGACATCAGCCTTGAAGGGTTGATTCCCTAAGCCATCAACTACTAATCCATTCCGAATCAGAAAATCAATCCCTTTGGTCATCTATAATCTCTCCAATAGCAGGCAGAGTTCTCTGAGTGTTGTCAGAGAGGCGCTGTTTTATCTACGGATTGACTCACGTCACTGGAAGCAGTTCAGGAAGTATGTCCCAAGAAAACCTGCTTCCTGCTCATACTAGGGGTCTTGATGCTCTTAAGCCTTCAGTTGTATCCTCAAGGACTGTGATTCCATTGGTCCAGATGAACTAGATATCGAGAATCTCAAGCTTCTGAGCAAGTTTGATAATAGGTAAATGTACAGTCATTGGCTCTGAGCCTTCAAGATTATCAACCCAGTCTAGGGCTTCTTTTGGTCGAGCCTTGTAGGCTAGAAAACTCCCTTTTGGCGGACCGTCGCCCTCAGCATGGATCCACAGAGGTAAGCCATAGTGTTCAAAGTAACCATGATTTGATATCAGCGTACCGTAGATGTGCTTACCATTGTGCTCGAAGTAGAGCATACTTGCGGGTCGATCTCTTTGAGACCATGATACAAGCATTCTTGCCAAGTCCGTCATTGAGGCAATCTTGAGGTTGACAGGAGGTTGAATGTCTTCCCTAGTCATGTTCTTGCACCGTTGTGCGCACTGCGGTCAGAGCCTTATAAGCCCGAGCATTAGGGGCAAATCGACGCCCTAAGAGGGTAATTTGCTCCTCAACCTACCCGCAAGATTACTCACTTCGCTCCTGTTACCACCAATCACTACGATGGGGATAGCAACCTTCCCCTCACTAGTGCCAACTGTGAACGCAGCTCTCATTCCATCCTTTCTGAAACATATGAAGGTAAAGTCAGCCTCGTGAATCAGTTCATAAAGTGACATGCCAGAGGATAGTATCCCTGTAGTCACATCCTCAACAATCTCGAGTGGGTCTACGCCCTCATGTTCCACGAGAAGGGTTTCACGGATATCCTTCTCAGAGGTGAAGAGAAACTGATGTGATGCACGACTATAAAGCACCTGTCTGGTCATAGCCTTTCCCAATAGCAAGGCAGAGAGAGGCCCAAATCGTCGGATGTGAATCTGATCAGTATCGAGCTCTGTCATTGGAACTCGTTCAAGCTCCCACTCCATATCGCTAGACTTTGATGTTGGAGGGGGTTCCTCCACTCGAGGAGCTGGTTCATCAGTGATATCGTACTCCTGCTTCTGTTGATCGAAAAGTGTCTTGATGTAATCCTTCATCCAGCCATCCAGGACCCTCCAGTCCTCCTTGCTGAGTTTCAGAGGGGGTCTCGGGACCTCAGGAATTTCTTCAACAACTTCATCTTCCTCCTCAATCACTTCCTCCTCTGAAACATCCGAGTCAGGCTCTTCTTCTATATCTTCTGGAATGAGAAGTCGCACAGCCTCAAAGAGACCTGAGAGTCGGTCAGTCCCACCATGTTGTGAGAGTCTGGGTCGAACCTGCATGATGAATCCACGCTTGTTCTCAGTGCTCTGGTCAAAGACGAGAGCCACACCCCGGGGCAGACTACTGATGAATACCTTGTCACGAAACTGCTCAGGCATTACTGCAGGGGCTCTCTGCTGGAGAGCCTTTATGTCACTATCATGTGAGAGTGAGTGCGAGATAATGATGTCTGCCTGAGAGATTGCATCATCAGAAACCGCTGAAGGTTGCTGTGTACAGAGGACCAGACTGCAGCCAAACCTCCTGCCCAATTTTGCATAGCCCACTATGGCGTCCTTTGCGGGAGTATTGCCCGACCTTGGGACTAGTGTATGTGCCTCATCGATAATCAGCCATGTTGGAGGTAGTTCCTCACGGGCACTAGTCCCCTCATCCGTCCATGCCATCCTATAGGTCAAGACCTGACGACAGAGCATGTTCGTCAAAATCGCAAGGACTGGCTCTGCATCCGATCCCAGAGGGGCAACATCGATTACTGTAATCTGTCCGGCTACCGCGAGATCCTGCGCACTCGTTCCCCCAGGATGAAACACTCCGAGTCTATCAGCCCGTTTCAGTCTCTGAATGAGTGCCATCTTTGTTGCCGGTTTGTAGAGCTCCTCAATGGCAGGATTGGTTTCGATACACACAATCATGTCCTTGATGCTGAAGTCACGCTTGAGATTGACCTTCTCGCCAGAAGCAAGTGTATACCCTTTGCGGACACTCTCAAGGGTCTCTCCAATGAGATTATCCATAGTTGTGCTTAGAGAACCTCCCTTCTCGAGCACATATCCCCAATCTGACACAGACAGCTCCTTGGGTCCAATCGAGAGCGGAAACAATCGAGCCTTTTTCTTTACTTCGTCTGGGAGTCCAACATAGGTCCTTCGAGGGATATAGACTGAAACTGGGAACCCTTTAGACTCAAGGCTCCATTTTTTCAGAATGTCTGCTTGTTCGTCATTCGCGTCGACCATCTGTCGAAACACATCAACTGTGTCAACAACAACAGCAGCTACCTCTATCTCTCGCCGCTCCATGGCGAGTGCCAGTTCCTCAGCAATGATTCCAAGAGTATAGCTCTTTCCTGAGCCTCTCTTTCCCGCAACAAACATCACATGTGGTCCCATTAGGTCCAAATTTACAGGCATTCCCATCAGGGATGTGAGGATGTCATCAGATGTTTCTGCGACACCTCCTATTATTCCCAGACCACCTGTGTAATACTTCCTGTGGAACGATTCTGATCGGCCAAGTACGACTCCAACACTGAGATCAACAAGCAGGTCAAGTGGGTCGCCCACTCGTGGATGAAATGGGAGTGCGGATTTCGGTAGAAGCTCCACTGGTCTGTCTGCAAGGCTGGCGGCATTGGTACTGTCCTCATCTGGCGTGGATGGGTCTCTCAAAAGAACACCTCCGGACGACTCGAATCTGACTTCGGATAAAGTTTTGCAGCATCGCGCGTTTCTATTTTCCTTGGTCAGCAACACTCAAAACGCAATCTGAGGAATCACACACCATGCAAGACGAGATTCAAGATGGCAGTCATGTCTTCATTTTTCTTGACGCAAAGAGAAACTGGCTACGAAAAGTCGTGGCGGGTGAGGAGTTTCACTCCAATAAAGGCATTATCAAGTTCGATGACCTAATCGGAAAGGCATATGGAATCAGAATCGAGAGTCATTCTGGGATTGTCTTTCAGATTCATAGACCAAGTCCTACTGATATCCAGATTGCTATGGGAAGGAACACGCAAATCATCTATCCAAAGGATGCAGGGACCATTCTTATTGAGGCTGGAATAGGTGCAGGAGCAAGGGTGGTTGAATCTGGAACAGGTTCAGGTGCTCTCACAGGCATTCTCGCAAGAGCGGTTGGTCCCACCGGACATGTGTATACCTATGAGGTCAGGGAAGACATGTACAATGGTGCAAAGAAGAATCTCGAAAAATATGGACTCACTGAGAACATCACAATGCACAACCAAGATATCTTGGAGGGTATCAAGGAGGAGAAACTTGATGCTGTGGTCCTAGACCTAGCTACACCTTGGGAACTCACAAACGAGGTGCACCGTGTTCTGAGACCGAGTCGCTATATTGCCAGCTATAGCCCCACTATTGAGCAGACCATGAAGACCTGTAAAGCGCTTGGCGAGGGTGGAAAGTGGGGTATGATAAAGACTCTCGAGGTCCTAGAGAGAGAGATCATGGTTCGCGAGAATAAAACTCGACCCACCACCTGGATGGTCGCTCATACTGGATACATAACATTCGCTAGGACCATGATTGGAGAGGGCAAGTAGAGTGAAAACACTCAGCTAAAACCTTATATTCATAGGACGTATAGTCCTGTTGGTTATTGTTGATTATTGTTGACGGTTGTCGGACAAAATGACGTACCACCATAAACGAGACCCTTGTATGAAGGAAACAAAGGAAATCCTCGACAACATCCTTCGAATGAAGAAATCTGACTATGAGATTCTAGAGATCTCTTCGTCAACCACATCAAAACAAGAGGTCAAGGAAATGAATGATAGGACCAATGTTCTCCCCGGGGATGCGGCTGCAATCCTTGGCAGAGAGGGGACATCAGAGGATGTCGAGAACTACCAGTCCAATCAAGAGCTTGACTTTGAGGTCGAAGATGTCAAAGACTGCTTGGAGAAGAAGAAGAAGAGAAGGAACTACATCGAGTTCCGACCAGACTATGAGAAGAACTAGGAGAGGAGATTTTGTCAGAAGATAAGGAATTGAAAGCGCTTCGAAAAGAAGTCCATGAGTTGAAGCAAACTGTCTATACTCTAAAGGACACAGTCATAGAACTTACCAGTAGGTTGAAGCAACCAACTGATGCACGCTCACCATATGACTCAGGTCAGTATAATATCTTTAGCAACCGTAGTAACTGTCTGGAAGGTGATCTCAGTTGGAACAGACTTGTCAATCTCCTGAACGAGGAGGATCTGGGACTGACAGCGTCGGAGTTGGCTGAGAAATGGGGAAGGTCACGTTCCAGGACCAGTGAAGTTCTCAATAAGCTTGTTGAAGAGGGACATCTTGTAAAGGTTCGAGATGGTCGCCAGATAAGGTTCAGAACTGCTGAAGAATGAACACAGAAAACTCCTGAACTAGATAATCAAGCGAGTCCGAGTCAGGCCATATCCGTGCAATTCGCATAGCGTAAGTACTCTTAAGTAATAGTATGCTGCTTCTGCACAGGGCGCGACTATAGAGGAGGATGCCCAATTGAGTAATGTTCTTCCTGGCTCGGGAAAAAAGAAGAAGACAGATCCAGATGATACTATCGACCTAGATGATATTACAATCTTCACAAGTCTGCTTTTCGAGCTAAACATCAAGGCACAAGATGCGGTAAGGGAGTTCTCCCTACATGATATTGATGACAAAGAGGGTCTGGAGAACAAGCGGATAGAAATGCATGACACCTTCACCGAGCTCTATGATGCTATTGCCACCTTCAATGAAGAAATCAGAACAGATGACTTTGACCTTGCCTACTTGAGGAATAGAATCATGCAGAGCGAGGGAGAGATCAAGGAACAACTAGAAAAAGCGCTGGAGGAACTCACAGCCCAGTCTCAAAAGAATCTGGCAGATGTGTGGATGGCCAGGGTCATGGCGTGGCTGCATCAGGCAGCTGCAGCGAGTGGACCATTTATTGAGGAAGAACATGAGGACAAACTGAAGAACGCTTCGAAATACTTGGCTGCAGTCTACACCATGCTGGAGAGGCCATTCTCAGCAATCCCTAACAAGGTGGATGGGACTCAAAAACTTCGACGCGTAGCACTCGGTATGCAAGCTTATGCTCTTCTGAAGGAGAGTCACGAGGCGAAAGATACTGAGCTCACCTCGATTCTTGGAAAGAACAAGAGTGCAGAGGCAGAGTTCTATGATGAGTTCTTGAACGAACTTATTGGTCAAGAGAGTACGTTCAGACAAGCTTTCAATCCCTTCGATGAGCTTGTGTGGCGGGACATCGTCAGTTCTTTCATCTTTGAACAGGCAACCGACCTCTATAATGAGGCAATCCCTCACTTCGGAAAGGGACGTGAGGAGAAAGATCGTTTAGCCATGATAAAGTCATGGAAACAGAACACAGCAGGTCTGAGCGAGGTGTACCTCGCAATGACCTACACAGATATAGCAGACACTCAGATGCGTGCTGGGAACCTCGAGGACGCCTCGAAGCTATATCAGGTGGCCTCTGACGCATTTGGGAGGGCTGAGAAGTGCTTCAGGGAGGTTCTTGCACTCCAGACAAATGCTGAACAGTCACGGATTGACAAAGAGCAGAAGAAGGCGCAGTCACTGTATTGCAGTGTAGAAGCAAATGTGATTACCCTTACGGATCTCATCAAGCTAAACAACAAGTCAGAGGCAAACATTGTTCTGAAGGACATCTTCAAGAAACTGGAAAAAGCAGATAAACTTGCTAAGACAAGAGAACTCACAGGCGCAATCAAAGAGGACATCAAGACATACTCCTTTGTAAAGGACCTACTCGATAAACGTAGGAAAAAGGACGAGGACATCAGCGGCATCATTGACCAGATTGAGTTCGCAAAGGACCTCCGAAAGACTGGACTAATTCAGGACGTGAGCAAGGACCTTGATGAGGCGGCAGCCCTGATGGCGAGTAATCCAGCAGAGGCTCTGGACTCGATTCGTGAGGGGCTCAACAGTCTTGGTATCTTGTTGAGTCTTGAGGCGGAGGACCAAGAAGTAGGAAATCTTCGCAACAGGACACTGGCACTCCTCAATAATGTGAAGTATATGATACAGTTCCAGCTGAGCTCTCAACTGGACCACGGTGTGAAGTTCATCATGTCACGAATCCTTGAGAACCTGCATGCTGCTGAGGCCGCATCATACTATAAGGTCATAGGTGAAAAAGCCTCGGCTGAGGAGCTGATGGACCTAGGAAGGCTTGCATTAGCCACAGCATTTGCATCAGAAGCTCAGGTGTATTCACGACAGTCTGAACAGTGGTCGTTCAGAGCACAAATTGAGAGAATCAATGCGTTTAGGAAACTGGAGGACGAACTCGCTCAGCTTGAAGACGATGACCCAATGGAGGACGCACTTGAGGTTCATGATGGAGCAATTGCTAGGATCAAGCAGACTGTAGCGTCCTTTGAGTCGGCAGCCAATGAGCTGGACAGTGTCAAAGGAAAGGAGATACGACTCAAGAACAATGTTGAGATTCAGGTGAAGCAACTTCAGGGGGTCGTGATGAAGTTTAGAGGAGACCTCTCTCGAATCCAAGGCGCTAAGAGCGACTTCATGGCTGAATACTTGTTTAAGACTGGAAAGAAGTCCAAAGCCAAGATACATTACTCAGATGCGAATGACCAGCTCCGGGAGGCTGTGGGCAACTATACTGTTGCCGCCCAGGTCTTTCAACAGGTTGGCGATGCGCAGGCTGCTCAGAATGTGGATGGTCGTGCAAAGACCACTGACCTTCTGGCAAGGAGTGTCTGGGACAACAGACAGCGTATTGATAGAGACCAGGAGCCAAGTGAGAAGGGTGAGCCTGAACTTATTGCACTCTACCTTGGAGCATCAGGTCAATGATTCTAAAGATATTATCATGACGCAGGTATGTTTGCAGCTACAACTTGAGGACCGACCTTTATTGTGTGTAGACGTGTCACATGGAATGGCTTGAACTCCACACCACCAGCATGGTAGAACTTGCTGAACCACTCTACGAAGTGTAGCCTGAGTGTGTGCATGAAACCAAGTAGACCTTCAAGAATTCCTACAATCAGCGTTCCAATGAATGCACCGAGTAATGGCATTGAAGGAGCACCCCATGTTTCTGTTGTGTGATAGTAAACCTCATGCGGAATTATCTCCACACCGAAGAGTGAGAATGGTGGGAAGTAAATGGTGAGAAGAGGTGGCAACATGGTAATGAAGACACTGCTTAGAATGATGTGGACAGTGTTGAGAGCAAAGATACGTGCGTAGCTCACCGTGTGACTAATCATGCCAATTACACTCTCTAGGAGGTGTACTATGCCATCCATTCCGCCCTTGATTGAAGCAAGAAGCATAATGACAAGAGGAACAATGAACATGATGAGTGTGAAGTACAGAGGAGCTATTGGAATCACGGGATAGAGTGGATTATGCGCTCCTGTCCCAAATCCAATGCCAACTATTGGTACCCACAATGAAACAGTCCCAGTTGTGAGGAACCAATTTCCAACGCTGTTGTAGCTCACTCCGAAGATGAGAATGATGAAACCAAGATACATTATGAGATATGAGAGATTGATTAGGGCTTTGCGCATATGCTTGTATTTCAACTCATTATAGAGTGCAAGTATTATTCCCATAGAGATGTGAATAACTCCAACCTCAATCGAGAGTTTTAACATGTGTGTTGAACGGTTGGGATCAGTATGAGCAAAGGTCGGCCATAGTGGTTCGATGACGGTTTCAGCACCAAAGAAGCTCCCAAACAAGAACCCGCCTATCATGGCGAAGATGCCCATCAGCATTAACCCTTGTGCACCATTCTGGACATAACCTAGAATCGCTCCCCAGTCCTGCCCCTTCTTGTTTGCCCTGAGTGCAGCATACCCAATCAGGAATATCAGAAAGCCCTGCCCAACATCTGAAAAGACCAGACCAAATATGAGCGGGAAGGAGAATGCCATGAACTTTGTCGGGTCAAGGTCATGTCGAGAGGGAATTCCAAACGCCTTGACCACATCCTCTGTTGGTTTCATGAACGCTGGGTTGGAGATATAGGTCGGTGCCTCCACCTCTGCAAAGTCAGGTTTGTCAAAGGTCACCTCAAGTGCTGGTCCCACATTCTCTCGTAGAATGGACTCGAGCTGTTCCTCCTTACCCTCTGGAATCCAGCCCCACATCTTGATTGACTGGTCGGTGTAGACAATAAAGCTCTTGATATCAACCCGTTTCCGTTCAATATCAAGGACCTCCCAAGCCGCTAGAATCTTGGCTCCCCACTCAAGAGCAATGTGATCCTTCCGCTTCTGAAGTTGCGAGATCTCCAGCTCCAGATCAACAATCCGACTCTCAGCGTCTGCCACAACCTTCTCTGGAAGTCCTGAAGACTCCTCAGGAAGGGCGAACGCCTCGAATTGCATGGCTGACAGAATACGCTCGACAGCCTCCTTCAATTCGACTGGGACTGTGACGACACAGACAGAACCACGTTTCTTCAGTGGAAGAATGCCAATCGTGTAGGCACCTTCAGTTACCTCATTTATACTCCATTCAAGCTCAGACTCTCTTCCAGATGGCACTATACCCGCTGTTGTGAATGTGAAGTCGGTGGTTCCTATCAGGCTTGGGTCTAGACCGAGAGGTTCTAACGACATAGCAACATCAGCAATGCCTCTCTGCCGCTCCACCTCAAGTCGTGCGATTGTCATCTTGGAGTCAATTTCAAGGACCTCTGCCTCAACAGCGGATATGACCTCTGAGGCAAGACTCAATGAGTTCTGAAGCGATGTGTCTTCGACCTCTGTGTAGATCCCAGTCCGCTTCCTGTAGTTGAGTGCTAATGACTCAAGCACCTTGGTCAATCGCTCTTGGGCTAAGTACACAGTTTCTTCGTCACGAGTCCGTTTCACATCGATAATCCCTGCTTGTCGCCGAACATCAATGAACTCGAATAGCGAGAACTCCTCAATGGACTTCAAGACCTGCCGCTCAAAGTCTCGGTGAGAAACGACCTTTGCTACTATCATTTTTCGAGGACTCATCTGGGGAGCCATTACATCATCACCATTATCACGAGCTCAGATTTAATCTGGTCGTCCGGGACACCTAATTTTGTAAGTACGTGATGCTTCCCATGCTCATAATAACCTTTACGGGCTTGGGTCAATCTTTAAAGGGGAGAGTTATTGGTGAGGAACTGCTACCGGATACTTTGAGGTATAGTCATGTGTGCGGCGCACGATGAAATTGATCAGATTCATGAGAGTGAGAAAGCAGCCAAACATAGAATCGAAGAGGCACAGAAGAAGGCACGCAAAATCCATGAGGATGCTGATGAAGAGGCGAAGATGATTATCGAGGCTGCTGAGAAAGAGGCAAAGAACTCAGCCACAAGGATGCTCAGTGAAATAGAGAGTAGAAAGGTGGAGATTGAGTCCTCAGTCTTCAAGGAAACTGAAAAGACGATAAAGAAGATACAGGATGCAGCCAAAAAGAAGAGGGATGATGCCTATCAAGCGACTCTGAAGATCATCCTAGGGGAGGTGTGATCTCATGAGTGGACTGACAAATATAATCGAGATCATCAACACAAAGACTGCTGAAAAAGAGAAGGAAATTCTCAAGGAGGCTGAGGCACACAAGACACAGAAGCTGAAGGACGCTCAGACAAAGGCAAAGCAGGCTACCGCATCAATCACCTCAAAGGCGGAGATTGAAGCAAACGCAGAGGTTTCAAGGTACGAAGCGAGTGCGAAACTGAAGGCAAAGTACCAGCTTCTTGAAGCCAAAGAGGCTTTAATCAAGGATGTGCTCTCATCTGCGCAAAAGCATCTTGAAGAATTGGTCAAGAAGAAGGCCTACGAGAGGATTCTCGAACGACTGATTGTGGATGCAGCTACAGCACTTGAAGAACCTGAACTGGAGATTGTGGTTCCTAAGGGACATGCCTCCAATATTGAATTAAAGAGCGTCGAGGCAGCTATTGCGAAGGCCACAGGACAGAAGACAAAGCTCAACATCTCAAAGGAGGATGTACGAGCGGTTGGGGGAGCTATTGTACGAAATAAGGACTCAACCAGGTGGGTCGATAACACCTTTGAGGCGAGACTGGAGCGCCTTGATGGTGAGATTCGGGACACCATCTCAACAACCCTATTTGAAACAAAAGAAAAGAAAGAGTAGAGGGAGGACGACCACCTCTACTAGTTTCTCTGTGTCTTTCTAGTGACCCAGAAGCTGGGGGATGTATCCTACAAGAAGGAATGCAATGACGAAACCATAGATAGCTACAGCCTCAATGAACACAACGTACAGGATACTCTTTCCGAATGTCTCAGGCTTCTCTGTGATGGCTCCAAGTGCTGCTGCAGAAGCAGTACCCATTCCTAGGCCAGCTCCTATACCAGCAAGACCAAGAGCCAAGCCAGCACCGATTCCAAGACCGAGAATGGCCCACCCATTCCCATCGCCTATCTGAGCTGGTACAAACCCTCTGTCAACAGGTGCACCGAGCATTCTAAGAACTGTTGAAGCATCGGCCATGGAAATCGCAAAAATGGCTAGTGTTAGCATTATTACGCCCATCATCATCATGGCCATGAACTTGATTCGATTGTCGATTTTCATGTGATCGTTTCCTCCATCTCACCAGATTGTTATCATCTTTCTAATGTTTTCGGCTGACTGTCCTCGCTCAACACCAACTGCAATCGACCGTATGTTTCTGATCTCGTAGTATTTGAGACTGAAAAATCCAATGATTGTGCCCAAATGAAAGGGGAATGCGGTCAGCTGTTGCTTTACTCTCTGAGCAATGAAGTCCTCAATCGCCAGTTCCACATCCGAGAGGTCTTGTGTTTCCTCATATAGTCGAGCCAGTCTCCCACCAAACTCACCAAACCTAGTAGCGTCAAGCTTCGTAATGACATCTCGCCATGTGTTTACTGTCTTGAGGGAGTCTGTGAACTCACGAGCCTTGGGAAACCTCACCAATGACTGTTCCAGAGCGCGAGATTCCAGTTGCATCTCCACCGCTCGAAGGGCAGTCAAGGCATTTCGTAGAATCACACGCGACTCAAGGATATCTAAGACTCGTTGTGCCTCCTCGTTCGAAAATTCTTTGAGAGCCTCCAAGACTTTTCTGAGGTACCACTCCTCTACAGCCACCTCGAGAGGGGCTGGAGAGTCGAACTCCTCATAGAATGGAAATTTGGTCAATAATGCCACTCTTAGGTCCCAATGAGGTAGGAGGTCTATTAGCTTGCTTACTGATCCAGCATCCACAAGGGTTTCGAAGAGGGTCATCTGTTCAGGTGTCTGAGGGACTGCGAAACGCAGGATCTCATCCCTCTCAAGGCCAACGTGAATCCCTCGAATGATCGATTTGACACTCTCTGCCATGAACATCTCAAGGTAGGTATTCGTGAACTCACGGACCTTTCCTGTGAGTGAACGCGACAGGTTCGTACTCACGCTGGCAAAGTCACGGGACAGAATCAGTGCCAGTTCCTCTGGATTGGGTCTACTAGTTGTCGAGTCTTTACTTATGACCTGACCATAGTAGGTTCCGGAGAGAATCTTGATGAAGTCATCATAGCTGCCACTTGAGAGAAGACTCTCATAGTTGCCAACTGTGAGAAATCGAGACTTCATGCCTCGAATCCTCGCATTGACAAAGCCATATTCATTGGCAGACTTGGTGGTCATCACGATTTTCTACTCCTCACAACCTGATGAGGACTACGGACAGACATAGTATGCACGATATAAGCTTGACGAAGCCATCGAACTTGAGTAGAAGAATTCAAATAACTAGCATTCCACATCGGACTTGTTGGTCAATATGACGACACCTCGTGAGGATTTTATCAATCTTGGAAGTCTCTTCAGAAGCTCAGCAACCATCACCTTTGTCATTCAGATTGTAGCAGTCATTCTGATGATTGGGTCGATGTCAGCTTATGCTGTAGGCGACCAGTTCTTTCAACTGGGTAATGAATTGAAAGTGCTTGTCCTACTGATTGTGTGTGTCATCGCACTCGTGGTTTTTCTTGGTGCCATAAGCGTCTTTGTCAGATTCTCAAGACGGATTGGAGATGCAGTAGTTGGACCGGGAATTGAAGAGGTGAAGATGGACACTCCTAGGGTCAAGACAGTGGTTGTGGCCTTTGGTCTTCTAGTAGCGCTGATGGGAGTAACTGGAATCTATATCTGGTATCTCATTGATCTGTACTTCCTTGCACCTTGGGCACTCTCACTTGATTCAATTTCAATCAGGATCTTTGGCATCGCTCTCGGAGCATTCTTCATTGCACTACTTGTGCAGATAATCATCGCTGCAGTGGGAAGGAGTGCCACAAGGGTGATCATTGAGGTCCTTGACGCAGACGACTCAGAGTTCCTAGAGTGAAGAACACACTCACTCATCATCCAGCTCGTCATTCCTAGCAGAGTCTAGGTCGAATGTGACTTCCTCAAGAATCTCCTCCATGGGCGGCATGTACCTAGATGTCCGTTTTGTCTTGACCTCCAGTCTGTCAAAATATCGTATCGTGACAAAGACACTATACACACCAAAGAGAAACCCGAAGACTGCTCCTAGAAGTGCCCCCCATGTCGCACCTGTGGGTCCTGCAACAGAGCCGCCCACGATCTGACCCACCAGGAGCAAAGAGATGACCGCACATGGGAGCTCTGACGAAACTGCAAGCCATCGACCCATATCAGACATGCCCTCATCTGATTCTGCCTTGTCGCTCTCTGACCCGCTCATGACCATTCTAACGTGTTGCCTGCAATATCTGTTTTGGTGCCTTGGTTTCACTGAGTGCACCATGGTGAATGTTTTTGTGAGGATTGCTCACATCCATTGGTGAGGAAAAACATTGGAGATTCAAGTGACATATGGTGATGGTACAATCAAGCTCAGGATACCTGAAGGGAACCTAGCGGGATTCATCGAGCCAAGACCTGCAAAGACGACATCTGATGTGTTGTCAGGAATCGAACAGGTGCTCAATAATCCCCATGGTCCACCTCTCTCAGACATCTCGAAGAGCAGAAGTGTGTGCGTCTTGGTCGAAGACCACACTCGTGATGCCCCTCACTGGGCGATGATATCGGCGGTCGTCCCGCATCTCAAGAATGCCAACCATGTCCAGTTCATAGTGACCACTGGCTCTCATGAAGTGAATCATCCCGAAAACCTTCAGATTGTTGAGATGATAAGAGGTGCTGCAGAAGATGTCAAACTAGCCAACTATGATGTCACTATTCATGACTGTGAATCTCCGGACATGGTTGATCTGGGAAAGACCAGTAGAGGCACACCTGTCCTCGTTAATGCTAGAGCTGTGCAGCATGATGTCTATGTCAGCCTCTCTGACATGAAGGCACACTATTTTGCGGGCTACTCGAATGTTGTGAAGAACTTCCTTCCGGGTGTGTGCGGGTTCAAGACCATTGAGGCGAATCATGCTCTAGCACTCAATCCACGATCCACCTTTGGGGTTCATCCCTTGCATCCTGATGAAAACAGGCGTGACAACCCCCTCGCTGATGACATGAGAGAGGCAATGAAGATAATCACAAAGAATGCAAGGGTGTTCCTTGTGGCTGTTGTGTCAAGCAACAGGAAACTCGTGTGGGCAGATGCAGGACTCCCTGAGCCGGTGACTGCGCGAGGAATGGAACTCTTGGATGAGACCTCTAGCTTCGTTGTCACTCCTCGCACAAGAATTATCGTCTCGCCAGGGGGCTATCCACAGGACAAGAGTCTCTATCATGCTCAGAGGGCGATTGAGCTCACAAAGAATGCAGTCCTTGATGGTGGTCAGATTCTCGTTCTTGCAGAGTGTCGTGATGGTGTCGCACCAGAGTCCGCCATCGAGAACTTCTACAACAAACTAACAGCCCCTCTTGATGATGTTATCAAATCAATCAGTGATCAGTACCATCTCTATGAGCACAAGGCATACAAGTTTGCAGAGCTCTTGAAACGAGTTTCCCGAGTCCGCCTATACTCGAAGCTGGATAAAGACACAGTTCAGAAAGCGCATCTTGATAGGGTTGAAGACCCACAGGCTGTGATTGACGAGTGGATTAATGAGGACCCTAATATCCAGATATTGGTCATGGATAAGGGCAACAAGATCGCAGTGTATGCAAATTAGTCCTCATCAAGTCGTAAATCAGAGATTGCAGAGTACAGTTCTTTGAACTTTTTATACCCCCTCTGATAGACATCAAGAGTTTCCTTTGTTGGTTTGAGTGGGGGAAGGGTCTTGACCATCTCCTCTGCA
>JAEORX010000072.1 GCA_016840685.1 Candidatus Thorarchaeota archaeon | reverse complement strand
CCCGGACGATATCGTGTCTTTTGAGGCGGGTGAATTGGACACAACTCCTGATTTGACTGTTGACGCTTTGGATGAGTTAATCTCAAAGATCTAATGACTCATAATACTCAAAGGCATGCTTGTTGACTTAATATCTATGACATCTAACAAAGGACCGACTGTCCGTTTTGAGGTTGATACGCCCGGACTTGTGGTTGCAACAATCGAACTTGATGAATTGAAGGTCAGTCAATCTAGTCCCTCATTTGAAGAATATGAAAGGACATTATTCAAAGATATACGATCCCAATTAACACTTGAAGATGTAAAAGATGACCCAATCTTTCGGTCGTATCGAGACCTCTATTGGACCTTTGGGATGGATCCAACGAAACTCCGTGTTTCTAGTGAGGCAGTTCTCCGTAGGATTCTCACTGGTCTGAACCTATGGAGAATATCAGACATTGTAGATGTCATCAATCTTGCATCAGCCTACCATAAGATACCTATTGGTTTGGTCGATATCGAGAAGTTGAGAGGAAACCTTGTTGTCCGGAAAGCCTCCAAAGGTGAAGTATTTCAGAGGATTGGTGGAAAGACAATAATGTGCCGCGGTCGAGAGATTGTTGTTGCAGATGATGTGAAGATTGTCTGTTTCGGATACGCAACTCATGATTCGGAGCGCACGATGATAACAAAAGATAGTTGCAATGTCCTTGTTCTTCTATATGGCACAAAGGATGTAACTAGAGATATTTTTGATAATGCTCTAAAAATCACTCTTGATATGATTGACAGATGGATTGACTGCAGAGTTTCTGAAGCAAGGTTCTTTGAATCTCAGTCCTAGAACTCAAGGAAGGGCTGCCCAAGAACAATCCTCTCAAGAAGGCTGTTCTTGCTTGCTTTATTTACCATCTGCTCGAACTCCTTCTTCAGTCGCACCTCATCAACAAAATCTGGTTCCTTGATTCCCATGCTATCAATGACTAATTTGAGCATATACTCGAACTCATACAAGAGATAGTCTTCTTTCCGAGTTTTGCCTTTCTTTTCTACTTCCTTCTTGACCTTTCTTGCTAATCCCTGTTTAATGGCTTCTCTCGTTTCAGTCAGGTAGAAGGACATCGACTTCTCATAGTGAAGATCTCCTCTCTTTACGAGTTCTTTCAAGAATGGCAGTCCGAAAGTTCGTCTGGCAATAGCTTCAATCCTAGCTACAAACGCATTGATTATGTCCTCGTAAGAAAGCATCCCCGCCTGACCTCTAGTTTCAAAAACCTTGTCGGTGGGTTTTGCACTCTTGAACTTCTGTTTCTTCTCTGTAAGGAGTTTCTCGCGTTCCAAGCGAGCTTCCTCATCTGCCTTCCGTTTCTCTTCCTCGAAACGCTTCCTCTCGGCTTCCTTCTTTGCTTCTTCTATTTTCTTTAATTTCTCAAGTCTGGCTTTCTCTCTTTCCTCTGCCTCTCGTTTCTCCTGAGCCACCCGTTCCTGCTCAAGCTGCTTGAGTATCTTCTCCTGTTCCTCTCGGAGCTTCTGCATGTGCGTCTGAACATCTTTCTCGGTGAGGGTTATGTGATTTGTAAGGAGCCATCGTACTCCAATGTGGTTGACCTTTGGTTTAAGATCCGCAGATGAAAAGATGAAATTCGCGGTCTGTTGGCCTGGGAGTTGAGTGATTATCTCCTCTGATTCCTTCTCTCCGGCAATTGGCTCAAGAATACGCTCCAACACCTTGAGTGATTGCTCACTACTGATACGACCTGCTGATATTGTATTGAACTGCTCAAAAGCCTTGTAATCAATATCCTTTGGACTCTGGGTGGCTATAAGACATTCAATACCATACTTACGAGCCTGTCTGAAGAGGAGCAGGAAAGTTTCCTTTGGGCCTGGAGCATGCATTCCTGCTGGAATGAATGGGGCTGCTTCATCTTGGAAAATCATCATTCTTGGTTTCTCTGAGAAGCCTTGCCGCAGCATCCATGAATACAACTGGTTCAAAACAATCGCAATGAAGAAATGTTTCTCCTCCTCACTCCTTAGTGTCTTCAGAAATATCACGTTGATTGGAGTCCTTCCGTTCACTGGTTTAGTCAGGTAGTCGAAATCAATCTCCCCCTCTTCTTTGAATAGAAGTTGCGAAGATCCAACAGTGAGACTCCGAATGCGGGTCGCTAATGTCTGTCTCTCTGAGAGCTTCATGAAGGGCTCAAGGTCAACGCCTGCTGTTTCAACATCAGCCACAAGCATGTCTGCAAGCTCAGACAACTCGTCAATCTCAAACTTCTCGCCCTCCCAGATAGTTCTGAGAAGCTCATAAATCGCAGCAAATGACTTACCTTCCCATGATCTCGAAAGACCTGCTACTTTCACCAAAACTTTCACTAGGGTTCTAGAAGAATTATCAATCAACCGGATTATGTCATCCTGGTCCGCATCTCTGGCTGGGAGCTTCAAGGGATTGATTGAGATTGCAAGACCCTTACTACTTGCAGGGGTGTAGACTCGAACTATGACCTTGTCCATATACTCCTTGAGTCTCTCTGGTGGAACTCCCTTCGACGCAAGTTCTTTTGGATCACCTGGCAACATCAGAGATGCGATATCCCCTTGAGGGTCGAATGCAAGAATTGGAATTCCCTGCATTGCAGCCTCTTCCAAGATGCATTTTGATAGAACTGTCTTTCCTGATCCAGTTGAACCAAACACTCCACCATGTCGTCTAAGAAGGTCTACACTGATTTCGAATCTCTCATCAGTCCGTTTTCCTTCATCATCAAGTTTGAAACCAAGCCAGAGCTTATCTGCCATGTCGAACACCAGTCACCCTGCTATCAATATTCAAGTTTTAAGAGCCTTTCCAGTATCAAACTTTATTATTAAAAGAGAAAGAGTGGATGGAAAAAATCCATCCATTTTTCAATAATCCTACTCGCCTACTGGTTCATAACGTCTTCCTAGGAAGATTACGATGATGAAAACAAGTGCAATTGCAAATAGGAACAACGTTCCCGCAGCCCATGCATAGGAAGCGGTGAAGAGCCAGATCCAGTTCAAGACGAAGTTGACTCCTGCCATAATTGCACCAAGAATAAGTGAAACCAGCATGAATCTAGAGGTCATCTCCTTGACCTGTCCAGTTTCTGCTCCCTCAGCAATTCTCGTGCCAAAGAAGACGAATATGAACAAGAATATGTATGCAATCACAATCATGGTGCCCATATTGAAGAGGGCTCCCTGAATTTCAGCAGTTTCATAGCCATGTAGTAGACCGAAGGTCAATATTGTGGCAAGAGTCATGATGAAGACTAGCGTGTTGGCATATAGTTTGTCATCAGGATGTACAAACCCCGTCATCTCAGTGAAGGTGTTGATAATACTGACAAGCAGCACAATACCAAGAACTACCAGAGATCCCAGCCATATATAGAACGGATATTGCAATGGATCTCCCGTCGTTCCGAGGCTTTGCAGCAAGTACTTTACACCAATCGCTACTGCTAGTAGTGTTATTCCAATGCCCGACAGGACATTTCCAATAGTTGTAAGCCTAACCAAAGATTTCCTCTCCGTCGTGGAGTACCTAGAGGCACTCTTGTCCTAGTTTCTATTAACTCTTTGCTGTTGTCCCTGTAATATGTGGAAAAACGATTACTTTTCTTCCACAATAACTGGTGCTGCTTCTTCAAGGAAGTAGGTGCCTATGCACGCAACAGCAATGAATGCTGCAACAAGTATTGCTAAACCAATAAGACCAGTACCATAATTTGCGAAGCTCAAGTCATATGCTATCTGACCTGCAATGGGTCCAATAATCATCCCAGAGCCAAAGAAAATGCTGTAGACACCCATAGTACTTCCTCTTGCCTCTTCAGTAGAGATATCAGTGAGATATGCCATTGCTGCAGGAGCGAATGATCCTGCGATGAATCCTAGAGTTGGAAGTAGTGGCCAAACACTCCATATTGCAGCAAAGTCTTCTGCATTTGCTACTAGAAGATACGCCAAAGCACCGAAACCAATTAGACCCACAACTATGAACGGTCTACGCTTCATTACATAGTCTGATAGATGTCCCATTGTAATGATTCCAAGGAATAATGATACACCAAGCATGGCAAACAGGATTAACATGTCAGTTGCAGTGAGAGAGAAGTATTCCTCAAGGATATGCTTTACCTGCGAAATCATCAGTCCATACAAAGATATGATTGGGACATAAACAGGAAGCATTTTTTGAATTCGTCTATCACTCGCAACCTCTTTCAGAAGCGCTGTCATACTCACTTCTTCTTTTTCAGAAACAATGCGGGTTTCTTTGATTAGTAGGATAGCTAGAATTCCACTGATCATGCAGGCTGCAGCTGCGATATACAATAGAGTATTGGCTTGCCATCCGAACTCAAGTAAAATAATCCCCAGTCCAAACCCTCCAGCAAGTCCTGCTAGAGTTGACAGGTCGTAATATCCCATTAATCTAGCTCTATTGGTTTCTGAAGAAGCATCAGCAATCATTGACAAAGTTGATGTGACCTGTGATGCTGCTCCAAGTCCAAAGAGTACAGCTAATAGGTATGCGAGAAACTCGAAGGTAGCAATTCCGAACAAAAATGCAGCTAATCCGGTCATGAATAAACTTGCTACGAAGATTGGTTTTCTTCCTATCTTGTCACTATACGAGCCAAAGAATGAGACTGAGCTCAACTCTGCAATCGGATAGATGGCTAGAACCACTGCAACACCCCATCCTACAAGTGCACCACTCATATACGCACTGCTTGAGATAACAGCGATCGTTACATAGAAAGATGCACGCATAATCAATGTCACAAGGTACAACATCATCATAGTCAGGAAATGACCAGATTTTCTTAGTCCCATTCTAATGGTCTCCGTGTAATGTGGGTCTGGCCCATGCGTTAGCGTTTATAAGCTATGTAGGTCCAAGAATTGAACTATGGCAAGCGGTAGGGTTCCTGGAGAGATCGGTGTAACAGAGTTCATCTATCTTACTCTATATCGTCTCCGAGTACTGGATGATGAGGAAAAGAAGAGATGGTTCAGGTCCTGGCGAGAGATAAGGAATCAACTACCAAAGGGGATGAAGATTGTTACTGAGGCTTCAAGTGCATTTGGCACCGAATACACAGGATTCACAATCTATGAAGGGCCACTAGACAAATTCAAAGAACTTGTCGATGTGATTGAGAAGTATTCGAAGAGCTTCGTTGAAAAGTCCTTGACTATCATCGGTACAAAGGGGCTGTCACTTCCAACAGCCGAGTTTCAGAAAATACTCGAGGGACGACCAGTGGACTAAGAGGGTCATTGTCTTGCCTAGTAAGTTCTCTCATAAAACCGTTGTAATTCTTGTAATTGCAGCTGTTGCTGGATTTGTCATGTACAGTATAGCTCCTACTGAGATTGAACCAGGCGAATATAGTATCTCTCTGGAAATTCATTCTGAGGGTATCGATGTTTCTAAAGTCTACAATATCTCGTTCGTCAACTACTCTTCTGATGACTCCATTGAGGATTTTCTGAATGGAACATCAACGAATGTGGTTGTAACTTTTCCTCAATCTTTGAGAATCACACCCAACAACCCCCTTACAATCACAATTTTAGTGACTGGGAATCAATTGTCAGCCCATGAAATCACAGCTAGGCTTGGTAATGATGGTGGATTAAATCTGACTCTTCGTCCCAACCGGCAGATAGGTCAAATATTCATCATTGAGTTTCAACCCTTGGTCAACTCAAAAGCTGCTGTTATGATTCTCACAGTCGTTGCTATCCTTTGGTTTTCAGAGGGCATCAGTTTGGTTGCCACATCCCTTCTCATTCCAATATTGATAGTCCTCACTGACATCCAGACACCTCAAACTGCTCTTGCACCCTTCTTTGATCCTGCTGTGGCTCTGATATTTGGAGGCTTCCTCATTGGTCGGGCACTCACAAAATATGAACTTGACAAGCGACTCGCGCTCCTTATCTTGTCTAATAGCGCTGGTTCCGGTTCAAGTCTAATTCTGGCTGTTATGGGTGTGACAGCCTTCCTTTCGATGTGGATTAGCAATACTGCATCTGCAGCCATCATGATTCCAATTGCGCTCGCAGTGATAAGTCGAATTAGAAGTGTAGATACTCGAGACAGATATGGAAAGGCATTAGTCCTGGGAGTTGCATATTCTGCAACCCTCGGTGGAGTTGGGAGTCTTGTTGGTTCTCCTCCTAATCCTTTGGCTGCCACCTATATCAATTCATTCCTTGGAATTCAGTTCTCTTTCATGAGCTGGCTACCATTTGGACTTCCTGTTGTCTTAATTATGCTACCCCTAATTTGGCAATGGGTGATGTTCCGGTTCAAGCTCCCCAAAAGAATTGAGGAGATGAACGAACTCAAGGAAATGTCGTACAAAGAATATCTGAAACTAGGACCTATGCCCATGAAACAGAAACTAGTTGTGGTGGTTTTCATCACGACGATTTTCCTCTGGTTGACTGAAGAGTTGCCTGATTTTATTGCTAATTTGGTTGGATGGTCAGGTCATGGTATTTCGAGTGCGGTGGTGGCACTAATGGGTGGACTTAGTTTGATGATTTTGGGTCTGATTGATGAGAAAGATGTGTCCACTGGGATTAGTTGGTCTTCATTGCTAATCCTCGGAAGTGGAATTGCACTTGGTGGCGCAATGATTGACACAGGCCTTTCTTCATTCATAGCTCATCAGATGGTTGGTCTTGGAATATTGCCTTCATTTCTTGTCGTTGTCATCATTGGTGGTATCGCTGTTTTGGTAACAATGGTGGCGTCGAATACAGGTGCTGCAGTCATCCTGATTCCAATAGCTATTCCTCTTGCCACTGGTCTTGGGATTGATCCACTCCTCATTGTCATGGTCATCGCAATTGCCGTGTCGATGGACTTTGCGTTGCCAACTGGCACTCCTCCCTCCACAATTGCTTATAGCACAGGAAAGGTTGAGATGCGAGAAATGGTGACAACAGGACTATTCGTGGACTTGATTGCCATTCTGGTTGTCACAATCATAGTAGTGTATCTATGGGGTTTCTTTGGTCTAATAATTCTCTAGTGCATCTTCTGGATTCACGAAGGGTTTAAATCGCTCAAGAGAACGACCCTCATAAAGGTGGCAAGAGATGAGCTGGATATCCAAGATAATCCAAGGAAAACCTGATGATTTCTCGCATGCGAAGTTGGTCAAGTATGGCATTGGTAGTCATCCTGGTCCAAGAACTAAGCTGTCTTTTAGTAAGACCAGTATCAAGTTTAAGGCTGACCTTGACCAAGAAAAGGACATCCTCCGAGCATACTTGATGGGCGCACCAAGTGGCTCGCACAAAGTAAAAGGGATGATAATAACCTACAGTGATCGTCAGAGTGAATTCAGTAAGCTGAAAATGCCCATCTCCTGGAAGAAATCCCAAGGAAAAGGAGCTCCTGTCTTTAAGGCTAATGTAAATGAAGTGGCTCCAATTGAGGATATCAAGGCACTCTTTGATGTTGATGACCCAACAACATTCTATCTGCTTTCCATTAATCCCAGAGATGGAACAAAGCCATGGAAGGTCACAACAAAGACCTCTTTTCCAAAGGGTGGTCCTAAGGGTGATGAAGAAGAGGAGGAAGAGAAGGATCCCGTCTTCACAAAAGGCGCTCTGGGGAA
Source organism: Candidatus Thorarchaeota archaeon (assembly GCA_016840685.1). Taxonomy (GTDB): domain Archaea; phylum Asgardarchaeota; class Thorarchaeia; order Thorarchaeales; family Thorarchaeaceae; genus SMTZ1-45. Next base: position 7,368 of record JAEORX010000072.1, on the reverse strand, counting down.
CACACCAGAAGTCTTTGGTTATGTAATTGATGCATTTCTTCCAGACTTCCGCGATAGGATTGGGACTAAAACGAAGAACATCACGATTCGGAACAATATTGTCATAGAGGATATCGAGATTCCAGATGATCCTTCTCTGAGTTTCTCAGAGAAACGTCGTCTTGCCAAGAAACGGGGAAAACTTGTACGTGTTATCAGCATTGATAATAAAGACCATACACTAGAGTATGATTTCTTAGTGTAGTTTGGGACCGTGACGTTTAAATTCGAAACGAAAAGGGTGCTCCATACCTAAAGAAGAGGCGACATACATGCAAGTATTTGAAGATCTCTACTTTCCGATTTCCCTTCTATTTATTCTCCTAGGTGTGTTTGCTGCAGCATGGTTGGTTATTCATATTGAACATGGTCGCCACTTCTCCCGATTCAAGGTAGGCTCAGCTCTCTTCCTTGTAGCAATACTACTAGGTTTTGGTATCCACTTCTTACTCTTATCAGCCGGGATTTGAGGATTCTTCTGTACCCCCTCTTTTTCGGTCTACTATGAACGAAATACCATTATTTAGCCACTTTCTGAACTAGTCATGCTACCCCTTAGTGAACATTATATCTTCAGGATAAGAGGAATCTTGACGTGTTGCTTGAACCCGACATTCAGAAGCTAGCCATTGAAAGCCGTCAAAGGCTGGTTCAAGAATTTGCTGATAAGTACGCCAACCTGCGAGAACGTGTGCGGCGTGTTCCAGAGTCAGATGCACGTAAGATTTCAGAAGAGATATCCTGCCCCTTGGAAATCGCTCTGATTGCTTATCTAATCAATATGGATGGGATTATGGGGGTAAAGCAAGCTGTAATGCTTCTAAGTGCGGAACTACAACGAAGAGCTGTAGTTGGCGAAGACATCCCCAACCTGCCTGGCAACATCATGGAATTTGCTCTCAATGAGGGGAGATGGATTTCACACATTTATGGAGACTTTGTAAGACAGCTTGAGATTCAAGTCAGGGGATTAGCTAATCTCGAAGAGGGCATTCAAGGAACCTCCATTGAAGTTGAGAGAGCGCTCTCGATAATTGCTGCAAGGACGAAGATGTCTGAGACTTTAATTGCTCCAGTTGTGGAAGAGTGGTATAAGGAACATTCGAAAGCAACCAGTATGGATGCTTTGATTGCTTTTGGGCAAGCTATAACGAAGTGGAATATAAGCACATTAAACGGTAAGTTCATTCAGGTCCAACGTCGTGTTATGGCATTGTTCAGAGTCCTCAGAGAGAGTTTCCTGACTGCATCCGATTCCTTCATCATGGATGCAAATATCAACCGTATTGATTCTCTTATTGAGGAGTTGGGAAAACCCTTTGATGAGATGTCCCAAAGAGCAGTATCTCATTTTCTACTTCATCTTACACCCCGATTAGCTACCGGAAGAGGTGACAGATCTCCATATGTTACAATTGGAGTTACATCTACTAGAGGTAACAAAGCTGAGCCAGATCTGACATCTCCCTTTGATTTTCTTGAGCGCGATGTCAAGTTAGCAAAACGGCGCATTGGAACCGAACGAGATGATTATCTCAAACAGAAGGTTGCGCGGGTGATGCGTGTATTGAAGCATCAAGGGAACACTCAAGCTGAGAGTGTAGAGAAATGTTTGAATGAACTTGTTGATAGGCTTGGTGTGCAAGATAGCCTAGTTGATAAAATCATTGAGGACTCCAAGATTGCCATTGCTAGCGTGCCAGAGGCAGAGAGAGATCAACTCTCTGTCAAAATAGTATTTGATTTCATTGCATCTAATGTCTATGGAGAGGATGCTGTTTGAGCTCTGGTCAGACTCCACTCTATTGGTTGATCGAGATTGAGTGTTACGACTTCCAAGTCGGAGCCTTCAAGGCTGATGATCTCAAAGGAAAGGCTCTGATTCTATCAAATCAGCTTTGGTCTGTCATTCGTGAAACTCGTGTCTATTCAGTTCTTATTGGACCTGGCATTTTCAAAGGAGTAGCTACTCGAGGGAATATTCAGATTGATGTTCTTGAGTATCTTTCAGCGCTAATGTTCGACCCAACAATGCTTCGATTTGATGAACCACTCCCTCAAGTTGACATTGTAAATCCAGAAGTAATTGATCCATTAAGTGCCCGAAAACAAGAAGAAATCGTCACGCTCATTCGCAGTTTAGTCATGGAAACGGGAAATATCCTTGCAGCAGACCCTCTGGCTACAGTTCAAACAAAAGCCAATGTGCCAAGGACAGCCCATTATGAAGAGATCTTCAAGCGGATCAATGTTTCGCACATATCTGGTCTTCAAAGAGCAAAATTCATCCTTGCAGGTACCAATAGCCCACTCTACAAGCCTTTTGTCAAGTATTTTAACAATCGAAAATTCTGGCAAAAGGAACGAACGAAAGTGATGGCAACGCCCTTCAACAAGTTCAGTAGCTTTGTTGATATAGATATAATGTCTGACTGGATGATTGTAGAGAAAGCTGGGTTGGACTCAAAGACTGGCATGGAAGCTATTGGAGAAGAATTCGAGCGTGCTCTCTCCATTATTGAAAACCAGAGTGAGTCATTTATCTTTGAGATATGATGCGACCACAAGAGTCTTTGGTGCGTGACAAAGCTCCAATGATGAGGTTTCCAAATGGAGGTCGCTGATGCGGATATTCAGAAGCGGCTCAAAAAGCCCTATACCATTGTGTTCAGGGTAGGTCGACAGGAGCTGACCACTAGAGTTGATATATTCTCTGATATCCTAAGAGACCGTCAACGATCGATCCTTGGAGGAATGGTCGAATATGGCTACCGTCAGTCCAACCTTCTTGAAATCAAACGATTCTGGTTTGTGAAATTCAATAAACCAGTCTATTTTCAACCAAAGGAAACTCATGAGATAATTAGGAAGGCAAAACACATTATTATCCCCAAAGAGCAACCACCACCCTTCCTCTCGGACCTCAAGGACCTTCTCACTCGTCTGAATGCACCAAAACCAAGAGTTGTACCGACCTGTCAGCACTGTCTTCGTGATGACCGACTCACTGTCTTGACTAGACGAAATGCTGTCAAAATCACTCAGAATCAGGTGACTTGTATCAGTTGTGGCCAAGGAGACCTTCGTGTGGAGTTGAAGACTCTGGGCATTCATCTCTCTAAGGGTATGCTCAATCAACTGGAGAAACAAGTATCGAAGGTAAAATCCATCCCACGAATTGTTGAGATGATGACACCTGGATTTGATCCAACCAGTGAGCCTGACCTAACGTTGGTCGACACTGTAGTGGCTAGTAAAAGTGAGGCAGTAAGGAAAGTATCAGATCTACCAATCCCTACTAAATTTAAAGAAAAACTCACCTCGGAAGGATTTGAACATCTATTGCCAATCCAAATTCAGGTGATTGACGCAGGTTTGTTCAATGATGTTAGCATGCTGATTGTTTCATCCACATCATCTGGGAAAACACTGTTGGGGGAACTTGCTGGCGTCACAAAGGCCTTGAAGGGAAAAAAGATGGTCTATATGTCGCCCCTTGTCGCACTGACCAATGAGAAGTACGAGCAATTCAGAAGGCGGTACAAATCAATAGGTCTGAAGACAGGCATCAAGGTTGGAATGTCACGTCTAGATGTTGGTGATGAGGGTAAGCCAATCGTTGATACAGACATTTCCAAGGCAGAAATCATCTGTGCTACATATGAGGCACTTGATCTCATCTTCCGGTCTGGTGATACAAATGACCTTGGAGAGGTTGGAACTGTAGTGATTGATGAGATTCAAAATCTAGCTGACCCCGAGAGAGGCCCTGAACTTGATGGAATTCTTGCACGGATGAGAATGCACTATCCAAAGGCACAATATCTTGCTCTCTCAGCCACAGTAGGATCCCCTGAGGTGTTGGCAAAAGATCTGCGGATGAAACTTGTGAATTATGAAGGTCGTCCCGTTCCTTTGGAGAGACACCTTGTCTTCGCGCGCTCTGATGAGGAAAAACGGTCTATGATACGTCGACTTGTCAACGAAGAGTTTCGTCATGTTAGCACCTCTGGCAATAAGGGGCAATCCATCATCTTCACATACTCACGGCGAAGAGCTCACGCATTGAGCGATTGGCTGCGAGAACATCATGTATCGACTTCGGTCTATCACGGTGGCCTCTCCTACTCTCGACGCCGCAAGATAGAGAATGCATTCTCAAGACAGCGATTTGCGTGTATCGTGACAACAGCAGCACTTGGCGCTGGTGTGGATTTGGCTGCATCACAGGTGATATTCGAATCGTTGGCCATGGGCGCAGATTGGCTCTCAACCGCAGAATTCGAACAGATGCTGGGAAGAGCTGGACGACTTGGCAAACATGACCGCGGCAAAGTATACCTCCTGATACAACCAGAGAAGAAGTATCATGGAGGACAGGACAAGTCGGAGGATGAGATTGCAGTTGAATTGTTGAATGGTATAATTGAAGATGTAGAGCCATTTGCAGACAAAGAGGAATGTGCAGAACAAATACTGGCCACAATCTGCTCAACTGGTCTTGTGGATCTCAAGGATGTAGCTCGAGCATACAAACGGATGCTATCAATGTCAGTTCCTCCCTCAGAAGCCCTCAAACACCTCGTTCGAACTTACATGGTTCGAGTGAAGGAAGGCGGTGTCCATCCCACTGATCTTGGACGTGCTACTTCATTGTCCTTTTTGACTCCAACTATGGGACTCGAGGTCATGAAGTTAACAGGCACCTACGATGTGACTGACATTGCAATCATGCTTGAGCCCTTTGAGAATGTCTATTTGAGTGCCAAACTCCAAGAAGAGATTAATTCTGCTTTTCGAACACACATGCCAACTAGGCTTTTCTCAGGTGTGTTCAGTGAGATTGGTGATGCAAGCCGCCCAAAGAGTGGAGCTGGGAAACTACCTCAATGGGTATTCGAAGTGTTTGGAAAGTGGACTACCACATTCTTCAATTGTGGCTGCCGTGATTACCCAGAATGTGACCATGGAAAGGTTAGCCTTGGAAGATGGCTTGTTGATAAACGAAAAGAAGGATTTAATCCATCAGGGCTAGCTCAGAAGCTACATGATGATTTTGAGCTATGGGCATATCCTGGAGATATCTTCTCCTGGCTTGATTCTCTTATACATAGTTTGAAAGCAGTTCAGAGAATTGCGGATGTCGCAGGAAAAACTGACCTTCGCATTCAGATAGAGGATCAGATAGCCAGAATAGAACGGCCATTAGAGAATCTTGAGAAAACCGAGTAAGCAGTTAGGAAGTAACATTGTCCTTCTCAATCTCAAAAAGAACCCTAATGTTGCCCACAAGCTCTGGAGGCATTGAGTCAAGATTCAGGTCAAGCCATTTGTGTAGGTCTCTCCTGATGGCCTCTTTCTGAGCCAGTTCTTTTGGGAGTTCTGATTGGTCATCAGAAACAAGCTGAAAATGAGTACAACCACAACTGCATGCCCCTTCCAAGACCATATCAATATCCGCAGAGGCTTTTCCACACATTCTGCATATGAACATCATCTTTCTGTAGCTCCAAAAAAAGGACTCATCAATCATCTATGAGGATTGGTATGGCTTGGATAATACAGCCTTTTTCATGACTAGACTTATTTGGTGCTTGTCAAATCATCCTGTCGGGGCAATGCAGATGGCGCGGACCTGTACAGTTTGTCGTCAGAAATCAAAAATTCGTTGCGACCGCTGCCGAAACGAGTTTTGTCAAGATCACGCTATCAAATGCTCTTCTTGTGGTACAATAACATGCATTCGAGATTTGAATAGAAAGGGTGCTTGTCCAGCTTGTAACAAGAAACTCGATGTCTGTCCAGAATGCCTTCTCAATGGAAGGATTGTCCGTATGATAGTTGGTATAAAGCAGTGTCCTGAATGCGGATGGCAAGGCTAGGACGGCCAGAGTATCACAACAAGAAATATGGAAATTGCGATAATAGCCGCAATAATCCAGACCCTCTTTCCATACCCCCAAACAATAGGTATTGGACCTAGCAGTATGATTCCTTTACTCTCCCCTCTTTCTTCTGTATTCACAATGTCCGAGCGCATCAACATCGAAACAATACCAGAGATGATAATGACACTACCTATGATGATTAGTGCCCATGCTATCAAGTCGGTCAGATTGTTTTCCTGCATCTTCTTCAACCTTTCTAGAGCACCTTTCTGGCTAGATCAAATTCCATCCTTTCATAGCCACCGACCTCGTCCCCCTCGAAAGCCCACAAAGTGACAATGTCACCATAAATCTCGAAATCCAAGGTTGTTTCAATTTCTTTGACTTGTGTTCCAACTGGAAATCTCCATATGATCTCAAAGTCATATGGAGCTTCCTCCTCCTCCAACCAAGTTTCTATTTTGTTTCTCCCTTCCATGAATCTACCTGCAAAATCAATCAAATAGATGACTGAAACTACTTCTGTTCCTCCCTTGAGGAAGATGTCGCAATAATCTACTTGAGAGTTGACATGTTCTTTGTTGATCTCAACTCTTTCTTTATCAAGAAAGTATTGCATATTGTCTACAAGTTTCTCAATCTCTTTTCTCAGAAGTTTTTCATCACGAATCACTCTCCGATAATATCCATCAGGGTCGAGATACTCGTAACAAAGCCGTTCATGTACTTCTCCAGATCTAGAAACCGAAAAAAAGGAATCCGCATGAACTGGCTCAACCAATTCTGAGAGGGCTCTTTCCATCGCTAATCACCTACTCAAGTGGTACAGCATGGATGCCATTGTCTGAAAGATGTTTTGAGAGAATCCTTCCGTTCTCAGTGAAGCAGTATGCAACTCTCGGATTGACCTTTTTAGCAAAGGTCAACAAACCATTGAAATCAGAATGAGCACTCAGGGGAAACCCTCTCTCTCTGAATTTTCCCATGGTCCAACCTGAGAGAGTAAAGCGCTCAAGTTTCGGTGCATATCGTTCAAACAACTCTTTCTCCAATCCTCGTCGCAGATTCTCTATAGTATGACGGGATGAGGAACTCACTATAACGGCTCCCTCGCTTAGAATATCGTTTAATCCATCGCTTTCAATTATATGATGTCTGAGATCAACACCATGTTGTTTATAGACAGTACATACTCTATCAATGCTCGTGTTCCCAGATATGACTCTGAACCCTCCACTCTGAAGAAGAGCTATAGCTTCCTGTGATTTGCCCAATGAATATGCCTGAAAAAGAGGGATTCTTCCCTGGTCCATGATGCTCGTAGCTGCTTCCAGAATGTTCTCGTACACTGATGGCCTCTCAGGGAACACCCATTGCGGGGCGCCGTATGTAGCCTCAGTTACCAGAACGTCTGCTTCGACAGGTTGTGCTGCTTTATGAA
>JAEORX010000244.1 GCA_016840685.1 Candidatus Thorarchaeota archaeon | reverse complement strand
GACACTGTTGGTCTAATGGAAGCATTGCAAATCGAAACCGCGCACATATTGGGTATCTCTATGGGAGGATTGATTGCACAGCAAATTGCAATTTCATATCCTGAGAGAGTTCGGAGCTTGATTATCGTTTCAGGTCATTTTGGAGGGCCCAATCAAATTCCCATGGATGATAGGACAATGGCCTTGCTAGTTGCTCTACCAACTGAAACAATCTCAATGGAGCAAGCAAGAGATATGAGGTATAAGGCAACCTTCAGTCCCCAATTCCTGCAAGAAAACAGATCTGTGATAGAACAAATAGATGGATGGGCTGAGAAATATCCCACACCCCTTTATGCACAAGTGCATCAAAGTGCTGCAACTGCCGCGTTCAATTCTGAATTGTATCTGAAACAAATATCTGCACCCACACTTGTCCTGCATGGGGACCAAGACAATGCTGTACCTACCAAAAATGGGGAACTGATTGCTGAAAAAATACCACATTCGAAATTAGTCATTCTAAAGGGTGCATCACATTTTTGCATTATCGAGAAATATGAAGAGTTTAACAGAGAGGTAATGAATTTTATAGACGAAGTGGAAAAAAATTGACTTGCTATTGAGTCCTGAAAGATAAACAACTGGACAAAATAAAGCGGGTTGGTTTCTAAAAGCGAATCTAGAGGAAGTTGGTGATGACTCGTTCAGCAGTGATCACAGGATTGGGAATCTATATTCCTGAGAAGATGTTGACAAATGAAGATATCGAGAAGATGCTAAACCGTCCTGGTACAGCAGACTGGTTGGTAAAGAATGTTGGAATTCGACGACGTCATGTCATGGCTGATGATGAGGTGACTTCCGATCTTGCACTATATGCCAGTCAGGAGGCGTTGGAAAAAGCTGGCATTGATGCCAACGAACTCGATCTGATCATTCTGAGTACCGACACGCCAGATTATCTGTCTCCAGCGACATCGGTTGTTGTTCAACACAAACTGGGTGCTAAGAATGCTGGAACGTTCGATGTAAACTGCGCATGTGCTGGCTTAGTGACTTCACTAGACATAGCTTCTCGATATATTATGACAGATCCTGAGATTAGCAAGGTCCTAGTGATTGGTGCTTATGGAATGACCAAGTTTGTTAACTGGACCGATCATTATACCTGTACGTTGTTTGCTGATGCCGCTGGAGCTATGATAGTTCAGGGCAGTGATGAGAAACAAGGATTCATAGCGTCAAAACTGATTGCTGATGGATCTTTCCATGACCATCTTGGTATTTTCGTAGGGGGAACTGTAGAGCCTCCAACTATTGAAGCAATTCGGAACAATAGACATCATCTGGCTTTTCGAAAGCGATTTCCTGCAGACACTAACCTGCAACATTGGCCAGTTATGACTAAGGATTGTCTAGCAAAGGCAAATCTATCCATTGAGGATGTTGACTGGATTTTCTTCACCCAAGTAAATCTACGAACTATTGAAGCAGTCATGAAGGAGCTAGGTCTGCCCCTTGATAAGACACATAATGTAATGGACAAATGGGGCTATACGGGTTCAGCCTGTATTGCACTAGCTATGTACGATGCCATTGATCAAGGAAAACTTCCACCTCCTGGTAAGGGAAATGGAGAATATATCGCTCTTTGTTCATCAGGGGGAGGATTCAATATGGCTGCTGCAGTACTTAGATGGTGGTAAGATCTTATGGAGGGTAACTAATGGTTAATCAGTTTGACTACTTATCCAAGAGGGAGGTCTTCTCTCCCAATGCCGAAGCCTTAGTTGATGTGGCATCAGGGAGAAGGTATACATATATTGAGTTCAACAAACGAGCCAACCAGGTGGCAAACTTCCTCAAGCAGGAAACTGGTTTTCAGAAAGGAAACCGTCTGTGTATTCTCGCTCAGAACAACCTAGAATACTGGGAAGCATTCTTTGGATGCCAGAAATGTGGTGGGATTTTCAGTCCGCTTAACTGGCGATTGGTTGCTCGAGAATTGGCGGGACTCGTCAATGATCTCAGCCCTACTGCATTACTCTATGACGGAAACCTAGCCAGTGTGGCGAGAGAATTGAAGCAGGATGTCACTGTTAGTCACTGGGTTTCATTGGGGCCAAAAGGAGCAGAATTCAAAGACTCATTTGTCTATAATGAGGTGACCAGAGATGCAGACGAGAGTCCACCTGCTCCGGTAAAACTCTCCTACGAAGACACAATGGGAATCGTATATACTGGTGGAACCACAGGTCTTCCAAAGGGGGCAATGATCACCTACAGACAAGTTGCATTCAACACATTGAGCACCATACGAGACATCCTCCCAAATGACACCTATATCAATCATTTACCCTTGTTTCATGTGGGAGGTCTCTATGTGTATGCTATACCACTCTTCATTCTAGGAGGCAAGGTGATTCAAATGGAGAGATGGGACTTAGATGCACTTGTGGGACTCATCAATAAAGAAAAACCGGACTTCTTCTTTGCTGTTCCAACACAGTATCGGATGCTGATGAACCATCCAAAGTTTAAATCGATTGACTTCAGTAAAGTACGTTTTCTGACATCTGGAGGCGAGCCCCTACCTTTGGACATTATCAGAACATACCGAGAAGTACATGGAGTGAAATTCAAACAGGGGTTTGGAATGACAGAAGTCGGTCCTGGCTGCTTTGCTCTTGATCCTTGGGATGCTGAGCGAAAGATCGGAAGCATTGGTACTCCTAACTTCTTCATAGATGCCAAGGTTGTAGACCCTGAAACTGGGGAGGACTGTGGTGCAAATGAGGTGGGAGAACTCCTATTTCGAGGACCTACTGTTACTAGTGGATACTGGAACCGTCCAGAGCTGAACAAGACACTACTTGATGAAGAAGGCTGGTTCAAGACCGGGGATATGGTGTATTTTGATGATGAGGGCTATTACTTTGTAGTAGATAGGGTCAAGGACATGTTCATCTCAGGGGGCGAGAATGTTTACCCCAGGGAG
>JAEORX010000243.1 GCA_016840685.1 Candidatus Thorarchaeota archaeon | reverse complement strand
CTCCAATGCGGGTTAAATGTTACAAGCAGTGATGCCCACACGAGACCAGTTAGTATTACCGCAATTAAAGCAACCACCATTGATGCATAGACACTATACTTGGCTTTCTGAAGGAGTGTCCTCAAAATGATTAGCTGCAAGAAACCGATTGCATAAAGTACGCTGAATGCAACTACCCAGTGTGGTGGGATAGATCCAACGATGTCACTCAGTGAGAGGAGGCTCCCGATTAACACTATTCCAGAAATTGCTTGCAGTCTAAGACTCAGTCCTAAGTATGATTGTGTAGGAGGTATTGATGTCATCATGTTTCTGTATTATTTTCATCCCTCTAAAGACTTGACTTCCAAGTATTTCTAGAAATTCATAGAAACACGAAATATCGTTACAGTTATATCCGTAGTTCTCGCTGAAGCGATAACCTACTTATTGAAGGCGGGAATAGAGCTCAACGAAAGAAACGATAGAAAATTAGTTTCACGGGTCGCCTATGCGAGATACGTGAGAGAAGGGTATCGAGCAGCTTTCGCAGACTTTCCTGTTCACTTTGAGTTAGGTCACTATCAATACCGAAAGGAGTGTGACGAAACTGAGTAACTATCCAACTAAAGATCCAGTGCTTGTGACATGCGGACTACCATATGCAAGCGGTCAGATGCACATCGGTCACCTCAGGACCTACGTGCCTGCTGACGTGTTTGTCAGACTCCTTAAGAAAATGCAGACAGATGTGGTCTTCATCTGCGGTTCTGACACCCACGGAACACCGGTCCTGACAACTGCTGAGGCTGAGGGTCTGACCCCAAAGGAGACCTACGAGAAGTATAACAAACACTACTTGGAGACGTTCCCACGACTGAACATTGACTTTGACAACTATGCCACAACAGATGACCCAGAAAACCATGCACGGACAATCCAGATTGTGAAAGAGCTTCAAAAGAATGGGTACATCTATGCGAAGGAATTGGAGACCCCCTACTGTGAGACCTGTGGTCGATCACAACCTGACAGGTTTGTCCGCGGTACGTGTCCATATTGCGGTGCTGATGCTCGTGGTGATGAGTGTGATCAGGGCTGCGGTAGATACATCGAACCTGGTCTCATCATCGACCCTCGCTGTGTGGTGTGTGGCAATCCGACCATTCCTGTGACTCGCACTCACTACTTCCTGAAGTTGAGTGCCTTCGAGGACTTTCTCAAGGAATACTTGGAGCAGGTTGATGGGACCAAGAATGCAAAGAACTATGCTCTCGGATGGGTCAAGGAGGGTCTCAAGGACTGGTGCATCACGAGAGACCTTGACTGGGGTGTCAAGTTCCCAGGTGCAGAGGACCTTGTACTCTATGTGTGGGTGGATGCTCCCATAGGCTACATGTCGAGTACAGAGATCTGGGCCAAGAAGATTGGCAAGCCGAAGGAATGGGAGAAATACTGGAAACCAGGAAAAGGCAGACTTGTGCACTACATAGGTCAGGACATCGTCTATCACCACTGCATCTTCTGGCCATCGATGTTGAAGGGTAGTGGTTACAACCTCCCCTTCGCAATTGTGGCCTCAGGAATGGTGAAGGTTGAGGGTCATAAGTTCAGCAGAAGCCGTGGATATCTTGTGTGGATTCTGGAGGACTATCTCGATAGAGGCCTTGACCCGGATTATCTCAGATACTACATGGCATCCTATACCTCTCAGACCAAGGACCTAGACTTCAGCTGGGAAACCTACGCTGACAAGGTGAACAATGAGCTTGTAGCAACAATTGGCAACTTTCTCTACAGGGGAATCCACTTTACTCACAAACATTTCAAAGTGGTTCCAAAGGGGACACTCGATGAATCATTGAGGAAGGAGATAGAATCCTCAATAGCCACAATTATCAGCGCGGTCAACGAGTATGAACTGAAAAAGGCTGCAGACGAGATTCTAAGACTAGCATCAATTGGCAACAACTACTTCCAATCTCAAGAGCCTTGGCGCTTGATCAAAGAGGACAAGGCAAAAGCTGGGGACGTGCTGTTCAATGCGCTGGCTCTGGCGAAAGCACTTGCTATCTTCATCGAGCCCTTCATGCCTGTAGTGGCAGAGAAGGTATGGAGTCAGCTAGGTTTCGAACCAGCAACGATTCATGATGCAACTCTTGAAGATGCCTTGGTCCCACTTGAAGTGGGGGCAAAGCTTGGCAAGCCCAAACCTGTGATCTCCAAGATTGAGGATGACCAGCTGGAAGACCTAAAACGTATCATTAAAGACAGAGTAAAAGCTGCTGATGCAAAGCAGAAAGGAAAGGTGAAAATAGACTTGGCACCCATCAAAGAAACGATATCATTTGATGATTTCCAGAAGATCGACTTGCGTGCAGGGAAAATCCTGAAGTGTGAGAAGGTAGAAGGAAAAGACCGACTCCTCAAGATCGAGGTAGATATTGGTACTGAGAAACGTACTATGGTGACTGGACTGGGTCATCTCTATAAGACAGAGGAACTTGAGGGTCTCACAGCACTGTTCTTGGTGAATCTAGAACCAAAGAAAATTGGCGGCATTGAGAGTCATGGTATGATTCTCGCCATCGAACGGGCTGACAAGGAGGGCGCTTGGGTGCCTGTTAAGCTCGACAAGATTCCACCAGGAAGTAAAGCTGCCTAGCTGAAAGCTTTGAGCTATCTCTTCCTTCATTCGTTCAATCATTGTTTCTCACAAACATTGTTCATGCGACTTCAAAAATAGTGGACATGCCAAAAACGTTATATAGATTCACAATAGTTAATGACATCATAACACTCTTTTTGAGATGGTATAGAATGACAGCGAAGGGAAGAGATAGGTATGAGAGTCCTGCAGAATACATTCTATCAGGAATGAAGAAGCACCCATTTCTCACCACTGGAGCCTTACTGCTGACGGGGGTCGCATCCCTATTTACTGCACTTCCTTTCATTGTCATAGGACAAGCAATAGACCTTTTGCGTGCCGAGGGATTCAGTGCTGGTTTTGTATCA
>JAEORX010000242.1 GCA_016840685.1 Candidatus Thorarchaeota archaeon | reverse complement strand
ACCTTTCGCATTCTTCCAAAGGTAGACCCCTGGAGTATTTGGAAGGTCTTTGACCAAGGACATGAGATCGGACATCAAGTATCAACCATGAATGGACTCTACTCTTTTGATGAAACTCCCATAAATCAGTGATTCGGAAGGTACCACCGAGCTATGACTAGCAACTCAAGTGCGGTCTCTCATGCTAGGCATCAAATTGGCCATAGCTGAACGCCAACGGACAATCGCATCACAGTCAGACCCTCGTGAACATCCATAGTATGTATACTCAGGACATGCAATGCAAGGAGAGGTCTCTTCAGGATACTCAGAGTCAGCCGACCTCTCCAGCTTTCTTAGTTCAGCAACACGCTTCTTGATCGAGTCGTCGTTCTGACGCAGATTTTGATCACATATGGCGTATGCCTCATCAATTCGTCCTAAATCCACAAGTGTCAAGGCCAGCTCCTCCCAGATTGGAACTGGCCCTGGATTGATTGAAACAGCCTTTCGAAGAGCGTCCTCTGCCTCCTTCAATCTGCCCACTGACCGGAGATACCTACCTAGAGCAAACCAGGCAAGAACATCTCTCGGAAATGTGGCAATCCTTGTTCGGAGGTCTGCTTCGTACAATGTGCTATGAGTTCGCGTATTCGACGCAGCTATTGGTGTAGAGTCAGACGACTTGTCTCTTTGTATCATCTGTGCCAATGTCCTCCCGGCGGACAGTGCGAACCGGTTATCAGTTAGCAACAACCAGTAACTTTTGCCTCGAGAACTGTTATATACCGTATGTGTATTGGGGTCTCCAGAATTCTGACCATCAAAAGAAAGTCTATCATCTCTTTTTGAGAGATTTAGGAACTGATAGAGGTTGATAGAGGCTGTATTGGATGGTATAAGTCTTAGTATTATGAAAAGTAAATTATAAAGTTCTATTCATATGCCAATTCTCTGATATGGTTGAGCATAATCTGAAACATCGGTCGACAAATCGAAAGGAGAAGGCGCGCTTCTAACTTTTAGGAATTTTTGAAGTCGACACTCAGAATAATAATAAGGCGTTGAATGCGAGTCTATGCTGGGTTGGGTAAACAAGAGGAAATACCAACCATCATTTCGATAGATTGAGACCTCTTTGACTATCGTAAGTTAACACTAGTTGGTAGACCTCAATACAAGGAGATTGGGAATTGATCAAGAGTAGAGTGGTCTTGGTAATCTTCCTCCTGTTGGTAGGAGTCGCAGTTATTCCATCAGGTCCAGCTCATTCACTCGCACAATCTGAGATGGTCACATCATTTAGTGAAGCAGCCACAACTGACACAGGAACCCTGAAGATCCCAGTGAGTGAAGATGTTAGTGTTGTTAACGGAACAAATCCTGATACCAATTATGGTGCTGACTCAATTTTATATTTAGGAACAGCATTTACGACAGAGTGGTTCTGTGCACGTTCATGGTTTAAGTTCGATTTTACACATTTGTCAAGAGAGTTAAGTGTTCAGAAGGCAACGTTGAAAGTTAATATCGAGGGTGATTTTGCATCTACAGATGGTGCGGATGAACCTATTGGAATTTACTATTGCGACGATGATAGCTGGGAACAGATGACAATCACTTGGAACAATCAACCTACTTTTTCAGCCACACCCACTTTTGTGATCAACTCTCCTGCAAGCCCTGATATGTTCATCCCCGGTAATTGGTATTCATGGGAGGTGACCTCGGACGTAAGAATGAGTTTGACTGGAGATAAGATACTCACGGAAATTTTGAAATTCACCGTAGAAGTTGGTACGCAGAATTCGTTTCTAATGTTGAGGAAATCTTCACACGCACCCCTCAATTCAACCTATCTTGAGATAGAATATACCACACCAACAACCGATGATTTGACGGTGGAGGGGATATCATCAGGGATACTTCTTGATTATATTCGAAATCCCTGTCCAAACTTGGGTTGGACATTCTCAGATCCGGACCTCAATGATTTTCAGAAGGACTATGATGTCGAAGTCTGGAATAACACATACTACAATGACACGATGCTCTGGCAGGCGGCACATGAGCGAGTCTGGACAATCCATCAGAGTGGTGTAGTCACAGGAGAAACACATCCATTTGGACTCGATGAAGAATTCAGACTTCAGATGAAGTTTCCAGGCTCAATATTACCGAGTTCTGGCATCGTGGACAAGCTCTACTTTACAGCCATTCAAGACTCAGCTCTCCTACAAATTGAAGACCTAGAGGTCTCTTTACTAGCTGTGCCAAGTAGTGCGTACCTCACTGGGGATCTTAATTCAAACTATGGAGGAAGAACACCGACAGTTGTACTCTCTAGAGACCACTATGAGGCTGCGGTCATTGACCATACTCTTGAAATCGATGTTGAGGACATCTTCTTCCTCAATGAAGACCTAAACCTCATTATTGAGATTCGTCTGAGAAATAACACCGGGGACCTGATAACTCTCGCTAGGACCACGACAGGAGGTCCTGGGAGTGTAGCCACGTGCTGGGGATCTGGAAGCTACTTTGGAAACACTGCAGATTATACAGCAACTAGAACCTATGACCTCAAGATTGGATTCTTGACCTCACAGGTCTTTGTCGGAGACCCATTAGCAGACAATGCATTCCCCTTTGGAACAACCCCAGGCTATTCGGGAAGATTCCAGATCAAGTACAATCAGACATGGATCCATCAGGCGGGATATATTGACAGGGTATTCATGAGGGTAGATCAAATTGATACGGATGTTGTTTTTGAGGACTTTACTGTCACAGTAGTTGAGTCACCTGTCCAAGGGCCAATCGAAAATGGCACATGGGTGGAAAACTATGGAGGCGCAACACCAACCATTGTCATTGACGCAGATCTATACACTGTCAGGAATCTGGGAAACTGCTTTGTACTAGATTTTGATAACACCTTCTACTACACAAACACTCGCGACCTACTGATTGACATCCAGTGGGGCTCGCTGGTGAGCGGAGAGTGCCGAGTGCTATA
>JAEORX010000241.1 GCA_016840685.1 Candidatus Thorarchaeota archaeon | reverse complement strand
GTACCTTCCGAATCACTGATTTATGGGAGTTTCATCAAAAGAGTAGAGTCCATTCATGGTTGATACTTGATGTCCGATCTCATGTCCTTGGTCAAAGACCTTCCAAATACTCCAGGGGTCTACCTTTGGAAGAATGCGAAAGGTCGCATCCTCTACATTGGAAAGGCCAAGTACTTGAGGAAACGCGTTAGCTCATATATGAGGAAGCGAGGGCTCTATCGTCGAATCTGGGATATGATGCAGGAGGCGAGAGACCTCGAAACCATCCTCACCAATACTGAGCGTGAGGCTCTGGTCCTCGAACAGACACTCATCAAGAAGCATCAGCCAAAATACAACTTGGCCTTGAAGGATGACAGACGACACGCATGGGTCAGAGTGGACCTCTCAAAGGCGATTCCCACCTTTGAGATAACCAGAGAGGCTGAGAAGGATGGAGCAAACTACTACGGACCCTATGGAAGCACAAAGCGGTTAGAACGGTTCCTAGACACAATTCGGAAGATTATCCCCATTGCCATGTGCAAAGAGCCAGCCAAGGTGAAACGCGAGTGCATGGACTATCATCTTGACCGGTGCTCAGGACCATGTAAGGAACACATTCCACTAGATGAGTATCACTCACTTGTGAAGCAGATGTGTTACTATCTTGAGGGAAGACCTGAGGACTTGACAAGGATTCTCAAGGACGATATGACCCAAGCATCGAAGGAGATGAAGTTCGAGAAGGCTGCTGAGATTCGAGACCGACTCAATGACCTTGAGATTCTGATGAGCAGACAGAAGGTTGTCGAGTTTGAAGGTGCGAATAGAGACATAATTGGCATCTCTCGGACAGAGCAAGCTGCACTCATTGAGATGCTCATTGTTCGAAATGGCCGATTGATTGGTCATGACAACTTCTACTTTGAAGTGGACTTGGACACACCCGATGCTGAGGTTCTTACTGTATTCATAGAGCAGTTTTATTTCACAATCCCACGCCTGCCTGATGAGATAGTTCTTCCCTCCGATATACCAGAGTCAAAACAACTCGGTGTTTGGTTGAGTGAGATGAACGGACACCCTGTTAGCATAATGCTTCCTGAGGATGACAGAGGGAAGGACCTCGTAGAGATGGCGAATAAGAACGCCCATAGAGCACTACGCAAGATGCTTATCCTTGGAGAGAGCGAGGACGAGATTGTCGATGCTGGTGTAAAAGACCTGAAGGAAGCTCTTGGATTAGCACAGGCTCCACTGCGAATTGAGGGGTTTGACATCGCCAATATACAGGGTACTGACCCAACTGGTTCGTGTGTTGTCTTCAAGAATGGAGCGCCATACAACAAACGATACAGGATGTTCAAGGTCCGGGTCAAAGAGAGTCCTGATGATTATGCGATGATGCGAGAGGTCATCTATCGTCGGTACTTTGGCGTGTTGGAACGACGTGATGTTCTCCCAGACCTGATTCTTGTTGATGGGGGGAAGGGACAGCTCAGAATGGCTCTTGAAGCGCTAGAAGAACTTGGTCTTGACTATATTCCAGTTGTTGCACTAGCAAAACGAGAGGAAACCATGTTCACACGCGAACACACAGAAGGAATCCAACTTGATCCTGATTCAGCAGGTCTTCACTTGGTCCAGAGAATTCGCGACGAGGCACACCGTTTTGCGCAGAGGTATCATCACAAGCTACGAGAAAAGCGATTTACGGGTTCGATACTGGAGGATGCTCCAGGCATAGGTCCAAAGAGGCGTTCTGCCCTTCTTCAAGTGTTTGGTAGCTTTGAAAAAGTGAAGGCAGCAAGTGTAGAGGAGCTCGCCCATGTTGACGGGATGAATGAGAAGACTGCCCGTTTACTCAGAGAGTGGCTAGATAATGATGGCGAAAACTGAAATTTTTCGCTAGCCGACAAAATGATATACAAGCATGATATTATACTGTTAAGAACCAATCAACGAAAAATCTCTGTCGGAGCGCGTACAGATGCCCATCAAAGTCTTCCTCGCAGTTGTTACAAAACCTGGCAAGGCGAAGGAGGTTCAGAAGAACCTACGGGCAATTGATGAGGTCACTTTAGCCTGTTCTGTTTCTGATGGTCTTTATCATGTGGTGGCTATGATTGAGGTCCCAACACTTGATGAATATCGTACCTTCTCCATTGACAAAGTGAGTGCTGTACCAAACATTCTTGATTACACCTCATTCATCATCATGGATCAATGATTCCATTCTCACCATGCAACCAATACCTTGCATAAATTGGAAGAAGCCATACACCCCGAAGTTTAAATGCGATAACACTCCGACAAAACAACGGCGGACTTGAAAAGTCCACAAGGACAGAGTGATCACAATGATCTGGAAAGTCAACGATAACTGTACTGCATGCGGTACCTGTGCCGACGTTTGCCCTGTTGATCCTACTCTATATGTGGTCAACGACAAAGCTGTATATCAGGTAGATCGTGCAGACGAGTGCACTGAGTGCTATGCCTGTGTTGATAGTTGCCCAGAAGGCGCTATTGAGGAATAGTACTCACAAATAGCGACCCAATCTTACGATGTAAGTGAGGGGTGGTCCGACAGGGGCGTCTTGAAAAGGATGCTCCTGTCAGAGACATTCTTTTAGACTATTTTACCTTGTAAGGCTGACCGAGTACTGAGTCGAAGAACTCCTTTAGTGATTCGTCATTGAGATTGACTCGAACATGTGCAAATTTATCCTCACTTGGATCAAATGTGCCCATAACCCTCTCAATCTGTGACATGTCATCAAGCATTAGGATTGTTCGGGCTTCGTCTACTTCCTCATGCATTCCAAATCGTTCTCGTATTTTCTCCATACATGAACGATAATTGTCGGGACTCACTTTGTAAAACAGTTTCATGTACCTGGACTCCAGAGATTTCTGCAGTTTGATATTACAAGGGAAGGTATAAGTGATTCAGTATAGACCTGTGACTAGACAAGTCGGGAGGACTTAGACTTGAGGAATAACCACCACAAAATAATCAGTTTA
>JAEORX010000071.1 GCA_016840685.1 Candidatus Thorarchaeota archaeon | reverse complement strand
AGTCATTGTCACCATCAACGATCATTGTGTTGTTTATAACCAGTCCAATCTGAAATTGCACCAAGCCTGGAGAAACCGAAATTGTGATAGGAATATTTCCAGTGGAATACCAAATACCTCTCTCAGACAGAGAAGGTAGATCGATGGTACATACAGAAATCTCATCTATAGAAACTTGGAGGAAGAAGTCCCCGCTGAAACTAGGATTAAGCAGACCCTGAAGATATAGATAATCAAAGCTTAGCAAAAATTCTGTGGTATAGGGTGCGATTTCAATAGTCTGATTCCAGTATACATTTGTTCCCGCATAGTGTGTATAGATGTGCTGTGGGTTGTTAGTAACTTCGGCTTGATTCTGGATTGAAATATAGTGACGTCCACTATCCTCATACGAAACTAACTGTACTTGGTCTGGGTCTGAGCTTGTACTCTTTGCACTCCAGCCATAGGGATATCCCTCTAGTGTATAATTGGGATTCAGAGTGTAACCAGAAATTCCCTGGTCGAATGACCCATTAACTACATACATTCTTTCAAGATTCCAGACCTCAATTTCAGCTGTACTGGCTTTCCAGTCATGGGCAGTATCGATTGGGAAGGTATTCGCAGTGCCTGTTGCTGTATCAGTCCGAGCAGAAATAGTACCTGTCGAATAGTATCCAGTCTGCTCAACTTGAACGGGATGCAAAGTTCCTGCTGCAGGATCAGGAGAACCAATAGAGTCTGAAAAGTAGTGTGAAGAAACAGTTTGTGGCTCATTGACTTCAGTTGTTTTATCTATCGGATTGTACTTCTGAGTCATTAAGCCTTCTTCAGATGGTTGTGAATTGAAACCTACCAATGGCTGCATTGGAATTATAGCTAATGAAAGCAGGATGAGAAGCAATAGACATGCTTCACAAACCTGCGTATTTCTAGCTTGCATCCTCATGACAACCAGGAGTTATTATGAACAGAAGCTAGTATAAGATAATATAATGTTACTCTGCATTTATCCTCTTATTCATCCCCATTTGAGAGAACTCGACCCTGAGCAATAACATCATGCTTGTGAATGCTCTCCAATGACCTCGCCTCTGCAAACATCTCTAGGTCTCGGTCATAGTACTTATCCTTGGCATGTTGCAATATGTTACGACATACATCCTCAACTAACAGCGGATTCTCATGCATCTCCTTTGTGACATAGACCTCATCCTCGAGCTTCAGAAGAGAGTATGTCTTACTGGAGAAAGACCGCTCGATAATCTCAATCATGGTTCCATATGTTGGAATGTCATCAATTCTTCCCACTAACCGAAGCTTACCAAACGCGCGTTGAATATGAGTGAGACCGTCATTGTTGGCCATGCAATGAGGACACACGGTATTACCAATGACCTTTACTTCCACATCATGCATGAATGGTTTGCCATCTTCCATTTTTGTGATGGCTGTGACATCGCAGACCTCCCAAGTCCGCTTCTTTGAGACTGGTGTGTGACTTACATAGCCAAACTCGAACTCAAACTTCACCTCGCCTCGCTTGAAATTGTGCTTCTTCGCTAGACCATCAAGAATACGCATCTGTATCTGTTCAATAGATGAATGTACTCTGAATTGATCACTTAGCTCTTCCGTCATCGATTCAACAAGACGTGACATATGCACTCCCTTCATATTCGCGGGGAGATCAATTGTGATGTCTACAGTAGGAAGGATGTGATGACGTAGTCCAGAGCGTTCTGTGATGATGAAAGTCTTGAGGTTCTTCACGCCTACCTTGCTAAGATGAATTGTATGTTTGGGTTTTTCATTCTGAGTGTCGATGACCAAGTCGATGCACCTCTCTGTCGTCAATATTTGTAATCATTTCTTATAGCAACCAGTTGAGCCTGCACTCTCACTCACACAGACCTTCATCTTGAGATCTTTTGGAAAGTCCAAATGTTCGTGTACATATTGCGCAAGCAACTCTGCAGTCGTAGCAGTTGTTGGAACGATGACGCAGTCTTCATCAGGGAATACGTATCGTTTCTCACCCACAGAAACCTCGATGAATCCCTCAGATTTTGCGATCTTGATAGTATTCGAATCTCTAGGTAGCAATACCTTATGATCTAGAGTTTTACAAATGTCGATGGCTTTTTCCTTGACCTCTCTGAAGTCATAGACCATTCCATCAGCATTCAACGGACCTGTTAGTTTGATCTCCAGTGAATAATTATGTCCGTGAAGGTTCTCAATCTCTCCTTCACTCTTCAGAAAATGTGATGCGCTGAAGTGCATTCGTTGGTCCATTACACGCACACTATGCAATTGAAAGCCTCCAGGTACATAACTGGCAACAAACGTGGATACATGTAAAATTGTCGGAAGGACTCACTCAGAGATGCCGCGCTGCCTCTCAAATGCCTCGATCAATTCCTCAACCGTTGTTGACTGTGTGGGGTCCTTGTCATCACGCCAACGACCAGTGAAGCGTGGAAATCGAATGGCTAACCCTCCATCCCTGAGTACGCTTCGACCAGCAGGATGGGTGGGACTAAGGGTTATCTCATCTCCTAAAACCTCAATGACCTCGACAGGCTCAAACCAGACATCGGCTTCAATATCAGAAACGACCTTGGGATTCTTCTGTTCCAACTTGTGTTTCTCAAGACGTTGCTTAAACTCGACTAACATCTCATCAGTGAAACCAGTTCCAATCTTGCAAACCGTGGGGTATGTGTCACTATCAACATCATAGGCTGATGCAAGAATAGCACCATAGAGTCCAGTTCGCTTCCCGCGGCCATGGACAGCTCCAACAATAACGAGATCGACTGAGTCAGCCAATCCCTCAGTATAGGAAGCCTTCAGTTTAATCCAGAGCCAGCTACGAGACCCTGCTTGGTATGTCGAGTCTTTGTGCGTGGCTTTTGCAATCACACCCTCATGTCCTGACTCAAGTGCGTCCTCAAAGATTGTCTGGAGTTTCTCTGGGTCATCCGTAATCTCAGCCTTGGTGAGTTGAACACGATCTGTGGTTTCAATTATTTTCTTCATAAGTTCTCGACGTTTGAGCATTGGGAGAGATGTCACATCTTCGCCATTAGCAAAGAGGATGTCGAAGAAGAAGAGGGCAATAGGTACCTCAGCCAGAGTTGCCTTGATGTCAGTCTTTCGTCTTCTGCGCATTAGCTCTTGGAATGGGCGCATCTTTCCTGTGGATGGATCGATTGCTACGCATTCTCCCTCTAGAACGCAAGTCTTAGCATTAACATGTCTGAGAACTAGGTCAACAACATCTGGATATTGAGCAGTGATGACCTCCTGACGTCGAGAGTATAGAGTGACGTCCTTGCCATTCTTGTGCACTTGAACCCGTTCTCCATCATACTTATTCTCAACGAGCACCCTCCCACCAGCCTTCTCAATGATCTCTTCAGGCCGTGATAGTTTCTTTGCCGCCATCATTCTAATCGGGATGCCGACGCTGGTCTTTATGGCACGTATCGCCTTGATGCCATCCGTTGCGAGGAGTGCTGCTACTCTCCCGAGATCGCTACACACATTGAAGGCAGCCTCAATATCACTTCTCGTGTCCTTGCCCTTGGTAAAAGCAATGGCCAACGCATCGATAATTCCCATGTGTCCAAGTCCTAAGCGAAGAGACCCTGTGACTGTACGGAGAATGTACCGGGCCTCAATAGGTTTAGCATCAGTGAGTAAACCAACAAGCTTGGAAATTTTGGTTTTGTTGCTGCCAGATCCTGTGACCTTTGCCGCTTGGTCCAGAACATCATAGACAAAGGACACAGTTAGATCTTCAGCGAAGAGTGAGGCTTGAGCGCTCTCTTGCAGGAGCAACTCTGCAGCACTTCCAATATCACCAGTCTTTCTTAGTTTCCTTAGCACTTCGCTTTCTGTAACAGATGCTGCAGAAGCCACAACCTGAATTGCCATCTTCTCTGCAACTCCGATCTCTGGTTCGCCCTTCCAATCAGGGTGGAGCTTGCCAATAGTCAGGGCAATAATCTGTGCTACCTCAGCTGGGTCAGCATTCTCGAGAATCTCAGAGAAGAGTCGAGTTTTCTCTAGTGACCCGCCTGTGGTTTCAACTGCATCATATGCCTCAGCTAAGGTTTCGTAAAGCAAGCTTTCACTCCCTATTTTAGAGGCTTACCACTGAGTTTATAAAGTCAGTCTGGAGGACACCCGCATTCACATACATTGTTCGGTGAGCTGAAATTGGGTAGTGTAAGACCTCGATACATCAAGAACGCTGCGAAGAACCTGCTGGCTCTTTATCCAGACACATTTACAGATGATTTTGAAACAAACAAAAGACTTGTTGAGCAGCTCACAGATGTCAGGGCAAAGAAGGTCCGAAATCGAATCGCAGGATATCTAGTCCGTCTCATCAGGATTGGAGTCGCCAGGGAAGAGGCTGAAGCGCTGGAGCCCGGTGAAGAAATCACTGATGACATGGAAATGTGAGGAACAGCTTTCTCCCTTCGCACCTCAAAGGTATCTTAAGGAGGAACATATAGTCCATATCTATGAGTGATTGGAAGAACCTCCTACTCCATGGGGATTGCTTGGATGTTATTAGAGATCTTCAAGATATCCTGAAGGGGAAAGTTCGTCTAATCTATATAGATCCGCCATTCCTTTCAGGGACTGATTATACCTTAAAGACCCGCTCGATCAGTACGCGCAGATCAGCTGGTGAGCTTCAAGAGGAACAGACCTATAGTGACAAGTGGGAGGGTGGACTTGACGAGTACCTTGCCTTCATGAAAACTCGACTCAGAGCGATGAAACCGTTGTTGAGAACAGATGGGAGTCTCTGGGTTCATCTTGATTGGCATGTTTCACACTATGTCAAGGTAATGCTTGATGAAATCTTTGGCTACTCAAACTTTGTAAATGAGATAGTATGGAAACGAACCAATAGCCCAAAACCACAGAGCAGGGGTTTTGGTAGTCAACATGACGTAATCCTTCTCTATGCCTTAGACGAGTCAAAGTTCAAGACAAATCAGATGTATCGAGGACATGACGACAAGTCTCGAAAACCTTACAGTTATCGAGATGAGAGGGGATGTTTCAGGCTAATTGAGATAGAGGCTCAAGGGATTCAACGGACTGAGAAAAGGAAGCAATTCGAATGGAGGGGAAGGACTGCTCCATATCTCTATAGAAGAGAGACTCTTGACAAGTGGTGGGACTCCGGTTTGATTTATACGAGTAAGAATGGTCGGTTTACAAAGAAGCAGTATCTCTCGGATGTGCCAGGCATCCCTGTGTCCGATATTTGGACAGACATACCTCCAGTACAAGGAACTTCAGCAGAGCACACGGGATTCTTGACGCAGAAACCAGAGGCGCTCATTCAACGAATAATTGAATCCTCGACCGAGCCAGATGATATTGTTGCTGATTTCTTTGTGGGCTCAGGGACAACTGCTATCGTTGCAGAGAGATTGAACCGTCGTTGGGTGGCAAGTGATTTGTCAGAGGCGGCAATCAAGGTCACAAGAGAACGACTTGGTCAAATTCAGAGTAGTCAGAAATAGGAGAACGCAAGAACTCGAAAAGGCAAACACACATATCCATAAAATCCATTATTATTTTGATAAAGGGGACTTTTCCGTTGCTACTCGGTGTATTTGTGTTTGCGACCTGCTTCATAATCTATGGTTACTTTAGAATATCAGGCAGACTTCAATCAAGACCAACAAAAAGCGAGTTGCATGACACAAGTTCTAAGAGGCTGTTCAGATCCAAAGTACATGATGCAGCATTCTTTGATGGTGAGAGTGAGGATTACACTGAGGCTGATTCCAGAATTCGAATCTTTGGTGGCGCATGATTCGGTTCAATCCATCCAGATAGGCTCATCATAGTCAGTTGTCTTCTTGAACACCTCACCCATCGCATTCTTATCCCAACGTCTAAGTAACAGATAAGATACCAAAAAGGCTAGAGCTGCCACAAAAAATGGAAGATAAAGTAGAACATAAATTATCAGGTAGAAGGAATAATTCATCCATATGAGTATTGCATAGAGAGGGAGGAACAGTGCAGACGCCACGAGTGTGGATACGCCAATTCTTCGAGCGCCACGTTTCTTCTTCTCCCACTCGCGAACGCTCCATACGACCGCCTGTGCCTCTTCTTCATCCAGCTTGGTTCCCTGCTCAACCTCCAGTTTAGCAACATTTGGATGGATGCCATAGATCTCCTGCACTGCACCAAAAGCAGGGTCATGCCTCCAGAAAGCTCCTTTCACAATCAGGATGAAGAGAAAAGGACCAAAGACAATTGGTGTTGAGAGTTGGGCTAGTGCAATTATGAAGATAATTCCGTACATGAAGCCATTCAATAGAGAAGCAAAAAGAGGAATGATGAGCCAAATGGTGATAAAAGTGAGGGGCAGAAAAATACTGACAGAACCAATTAAATCTGCAAACCATTTGGTTCGTGGAGTCCGCATAAGGTGGAACGCCAGTAATGCTTCACCACTCTCAGGACTCCTCAAGATTAATTCGACCATAGGCTCCGAAATGATGACCGCATTGAAGAGTGGATTAAATGTTGTTGCGATAAAGACATCCGGGCTTGGACGTGTCCAGACATTAGTCCTTAATGGCACAACTATTCTTTGATGAATTCGATCTATAATGTTTTGAAACTCAGTACTAGTTGTGAAATTACTGAATCTGGTTGCAAGAAGAAGGAGGTAGATAGTATGCAGAAGAGTTCCAACACCTATCGCCAAGAGTGCGACAATCAACCAGTTGGCTATAATGGTCATCAATCCAAAGAGAATGTAGATGATGACAGAGAATGCAAGAGCTCCAATAAGTGTGAGGAGGACAATGAAGCTCCTTGAAACCATAGGGACACGAGTACCGAACCACCTTGCATACCTATCAGAGGTCTTCGTCAAACCGCCCAACCAACCTAAAGTCATTCTGGAATGAGATGTTATAACTTGTGTGTTCAGAGATGTACTCGTTATTCGAAACCGAAACATGAGTATCAGTAAGACTCGTTAGCTTGTCAAGGGTTTTTCAGCTTCCGGATTGCACCTCCAGGTGCAACGTCCTTAGGACACACCTTCACGCAGTTCATTACGAGATCACAAAGAGGTGTCCCTTCCGGCTTCGAAGCATCTTTTAGGTATCTGTCAGGATCGGGTGTGCGTGAGTCTTCGTGGAACCTCCAGGCCTTCGCAAGAGCTGCAGGACCAATGTACTCCTCCTTCTCAGCATTAACGGGACAGGATCCGAAGCAGAGAGCACAGAGGATGCAATTGACATAACGCTTAATCCTCTTTCTATCATCAGGACTCTGCGTTCGAGGGGTGTCACCGTCCTCAGTATCACTCCAGAGCTTCAGAGACTCAAGGGCGTTGTAGAATTTTGTCATATCCACAACGAGGTCCTTGAGAATTGGCATGTTAGGCAATGGTTCAACTAGAATCTCCACATCAGGATTCCATCCAGGTGGAGTTTCAGAGATGGCAGCAAAGTGTTTCAATTTCATGTCAGATTTGCGGACATCAGCGATTTGTGTTCGACAGGCAAGTCGTGGCTCCTTGTTGATCAATATCGAACAACTGCCACAAACAGCTCCTCTGCAAGAGTATCTGAATGAGAGGGATGGGTCCATCCTGTCTTGGATTTGAAACAGGGCATCGAGTACTGTCATCCCCTTCTTGATATCAACCTTATAGAGATCATAATGAGATATCGAACCACCCTCTCTACTTCTAGCAATTCTGAACATCATCAGTAAGTCCTCTCCTTCACCTCAAACTTGCCAAGGTTCACGTCAATGAGCTCGGTCCTTATGTAGTCCTCTACCTTTGTGAAGAGTGAGTGTTTCAAGAAGTTCGTATCGTCTCGCTCTGGATAATCAAGTCTCCAATGGGCACCCCGACTCTCTCTCCTCATTAGTGCGCCCATAGTTATCACCTCAGCAAGCTCGAGCATGTTCTCCAGCTCCAAGGTGCGAACCAATGCGTAGTTGAACTTCTCATCACTTCTTCCAACACTCACATTCTCAAACCGTTTCTTCAGCTCACGGATCATCTTCAGTGCAGCCTCTAGGGCATCTGACTTTCTATAGACCCCAACCAGAACATCCATTGTCTGCCCCATAGTCTCTCTAATATCAACAGGCGAGTTACCACCTTCATGAAGAAGCAGCTTCTGAAGCCGTTCTCGCATCTCAAATGTCTGCTGTCCAACGTAACTACTATCAGGTTGTTCAACGGACTCTGTGTACTCTCCGGCCTTTTTTCCAACAATCCTACCAAACACGAGGGTCTCAAGCAGGGAGTTCCCGCCAAGCCGATTTGCCCCGTGAACACTCATGCAAGAAGTTTCGCCGACTGCGAAGAGTCCCTTAACAGGAGTGACTCCAAAGCAGTCTGTGTGGACACCACCCATTGAGTAGTGCTGTGCTGGTTGTACAGGGATAGGTTCGTCTATTGGGTCCACACCAGCGAAATTGATACATATCTCTCGAATCCCGGGAAGTCGCTCCAGAATCTTCTCTTTTCTTAGATGCCTGAGGTCAAGGTGCACATACTCATTCTCGAAACCCCTACCCTCAAGAACCTCTGTACGAATAGCCCGAGCAACTATATCCCTCGGAGCGAGTTCCATTTTCTCTGGAGCATATTTATCCATGAACCTCTCGCCATTTGCATTGACAAGATACCCACCCTCACCTCTTGCACCTTCTGTGATGAGGATACTGGAACCAAATAAGCAGGTTGGGTGGAACTGAACAAACTCCATGTCTTTTAATGGGGCTCCAACCCTAAGAGCAAGAGCACAACCATCGCCGGTATTGATGAGAGCATTTGTTGAATGGCCATAGACTCGACCGAATCCTCCAGTTGCAAGGACTACAGCCTTCGCTGTAAAGCCATGCACTTCACCAGTGGCAATTTCTAGAGCTGTTAGTCCGCAGATTCGATTCTTGGATTTCACAAGGGAGGTGACGTACCATTCGTTGTAGAACTTGATTCCTTTTCTTAATGTCTGTTCGAAGGTCGTGTGAAGTAAATTATGTCCGGTCCTGTCTGCAGCATAGCAGGTTCGAGGGAAAGCCGCTCCACCAAAGGGTCTCTGTGCTATCTTGCCATCATCCGTCCGAGAGAATGCTGTGCCCCAGCATTCGTTCTCAATGACTGCCCTTGGAGCCTCCTTGGCGAGTATCTCAACAACATCCTGATCCGCGAGATAGTCAGAGCCTTTCACAGTATCAAACGCATGTGCCTCCCAAGAGTCATCTTCACCAAGTGAGGCATTGATTCCTCCTTGAGCAGACACAGAATGAGACCGCAGAGGATGGACCTTTGTCACTATGGCTACATCGAACTTCTCAGAGAGTTCTATTGCCACACGCAGTCCCGAGAGACCTGCTCCCACAACGAGGACATCATGGTCAAAGGTTGAAATCGTCACTCACCTCTATATACCTAGGAGTCTACTCAGTTATAACGTGTACGGCGCAAGATATTTTCAAACCATCTTAGTTGGGTCTAGGAGGTCATCAAGGGCCCCATTAATCTCTATACCAGATTCAAGAACGACCTCTCGAATTGTCTTACCTGTGATGTGAGCTTGTTTGGCTAGCTCTGCGGCTTTGTCATAACCAATGATAGGAACCAGTCTGGTGACAGTCATCAGACTTTGCTCAAGCTGCTGATTAATCCTAGTGTAGTTGGCATCAAGTCCTTGGAGGCAGTTCTTGTTGAATGATTCAATGCCTCCTGCGAGAATGTGAATTGAGTCAAGTAGATTGACAATCATTATTGGTTTTGTTACATTTAGATCGAGAATACTCCCGAATCCTTCTGCAGCTGATATGGCAGCATCATTGCCAATCACTTGAAGACATACTTGAATGAGTGCCTCTGATTGAGTGGGATTGACCTTTCCAGCCATGATGGATGAGCCTGGTTCGTTCTCTGGAAGGACAAGTTCACCAAGACCAGCCCTTGGACCACTTCCCATCCATCGAATGTCATTAGCCATCTTCATACAAGTGAGAGCAAGAGACCTTAGCACTGAACTTGTCCTAACAATAGCACTGTGAGAAGAAATGCCCTCAGCCTTCACAGGATTGACCTTGAGTCTGAAACCAGTCAACTTTCCAAGTTCATCAGTTGCTCGTTTCGAGAATCCTTTTGGTGTGTTAAGACCAGTCCCCAATGCAGTCCCGCCAAGGGGTATGAGTAGCAGGGTTTCCATGACAAGCGGGAGGTCACTCTTCAACAGTGATTCCACCTGTTCTTTGTAGACCTGAAACTCTGTTGAGAGTGGAATTGGTACAGCATCCTGCAAATGCGTCCGACCAACTTTCACAATATTCTCAAACTGCTTGATCTTGTTGTCAAGTGTGGTTCTAAGTCTTTCAAGAGCTGGAAGTAGTAGCTCTCGAAGTGATTTTAATGTGGACACATGCATCACTGTGGGAATAACATCATTACTGGACTGCGACATGTTCACTGTGTTATTCGGATGGACTGGTGATTTTGTGCCCTTTGGATGACCTAGAAGCTCATTCGCTCTGTTGCTCAGGATCTCATTCATATTCATGTTGGTCTGAGTGCCTGATCCGGTTTGGAAGACATCGATTGGGAACTGATCATCGAACTTGCCCTCAAGTACTTCATCGATTGCGGTTTCAACAGCAGATGCAATATCATCTGGGATTTGTTTAGCAGCATTATTGGCGGTGAGACATGCCTTCTTGACCTGAGCGAGAGAATGGATGAACTCAAGAGGGAAGGTTCTTCCGCTTATTCTGAAGTTCATGATTGCCCGTTGTGTATTGATACCCCAGTAGACATCAGCAGGGACATCAAGCTCTCCGATTGAGTCCTTCTCTCTTCTCATCTTCTCCATGTCTGTAGACTCCTGTGAGGTCCCGCAAGCCTCTATTATAGCACCAGATCATCAATTATCTTTTGGACATCCTTAAGATTCGTGATATGGTCCTTTAGAGGCACATCTTTTGGTAGAGCGATGCCTGAAGCAAGGTCTGGAGCATCAACTTTGTAGAAGACTCCGATTGGAATCTTGCTGTCACTACTGAGAGCTTTCTCAAGTGCAGAGAGCTTGTTGGTTACGTCATGACCATTATCCTGCAATGAGTATGTGTTCTCATTATAGAACTTCCATGTGAGTTGTCGGTTCCATGTCACACAGGGCTGAAGGATGTCTAACACTGCAAATCCTCGATGATTGACTGCGCCTACCATAAGCTCCACCAGAGCCTTCTGGTCGCCTGAGAATCCCCGAGCAACATAGGTTGCTCCTGCTACGATAGCCTGAGTAACTGGATTTGCTGGATCCATTGGAGCACCCGGTGGTGGAGGTGAGGTGTTTGAAACATAGCCTCTTGGAGCTGCAGGTGAGAATTGACCCTTCGTCAGTCCCATGACTCCATTGTTGTGAATGAACACTGCAAGATTGACATTCCTACGTGCCGCATGAACGAAATGTCCAAGACCCTCCCCTAGGCAGTCACCATCACCCGTATGGACTATGACTCTCAGCTCTGAATTTGTCAGATGGATGCCTGATGCCACGGGGATTGGTCGGCCATGCAAGGTGTGGAAGCTGTTGAGACCTCCAATATAGTGGGGAATCTTTCCAGAACAACCAATTCCAGAGGAAATCACAAGATTGTGAACTGGAATGTCCAACTCGATGACTGCCTTCTTTAAAGCTGCAAGAATGCCATAGTTGCCACAACCAGTACACCAAGTGACTTTTTGTGGTCCCTCAAGTTGTTCAGCAGTTGTCATTTAATCCCAGCCTCCCTTATCTCATCAACAATCCATCTTGCAGTCATAGGTCTCCCATCGTACTTGTTGATATGATGATGGGCAGTGATACCCGTAGCCATCTTGACCAGCTGAGCAAACTGAGAGGTCACATTCTGCTCGACTGAGATGATCTGCCTTGACTTACTGAGGACCTTTCGAAGCTTTTCAGTTCGTAGAGGATAGAGGTCACAGAAATGGAGTTGATTGATTGATACTCCAGCATCCTTCAGAATCTGCATGGCTTCATTTGCAGCACCCCAAGTCGATCCCCATGTCAGAAGTGTGATCTCTGCCCCTTCATTGCCATAGAGTATTGGAGGGTTGAGTGATTCCATAATTGCGGGGAGCTTGTTCATGAATTTAGCCACCATCTTGGTCCTGATGTCTGCGTTCTCCGTGATGTGACCATCCTCACGATGTACATTTCCCGATGACACAACAGATTTGCCTTCATCTCCAGGAAACGCCCTTGGGGAGATGCCATCCTTGGTCAGCAAGTAGCGCTTATAATCAGGGTCAGGACCACTCGCTGCAAGTTTTCCACGGTCAATTTTGACTCCTGAAACATCGATCCTCTGGATGTTCATCACAGAGTCAGCAAAATACTGGTCACCCAAAATCATGACTGGAATCTGAAACTTGTCTGCAAGATTGAAAGCACGTGTGGCTACATCAAATGCCTCAAGGGGATCCTTTGGCGCAAGCATGATTCGTGGGAACTCACCCTGGCTTGCGAATGCCATGAACAGAAGGTCTGCCTGTTCAGTACGCGTAGGCAGTCCTGTACTGGGTCCAGGTCTCTGTGCGTTGTAGATGACAACTGGAGCCTCAGCCATGGCAGAGAGACCGACAGCCTCAACCATAAGAGAAAAGCCGCCTCCAGAGGTGGTCACCATCGACCTCGCTCCAGTGTATGATGCACCAATTGCCATGCATATTGACGCAATCTCATCCTCTGTCTGTAAAGCACCAATGTTCAGATCATGAGCATAGGACACTATATCCATGAAAACTGAAGTTGAGGGACTCATTGGATAGGCAGAGATCCACTTCAGATTAGCAGCCATGGCACCAAGTGCGAGGGCACGACTTCCGGTCAATAGTAGACGGTCTTTGCAAGGTCCATGCTCTAGGGTATCTAGACTATAACGACATGTCCCTGTAAACTTCTCAGTAGTCAGGTCATAGAGTGCCTTTGCAACAGCAACATTACTTGCAACAACAGCTTCACCCTTTCGTCCAAATATTGCATTGAGGGCTTCTTCAGCCAACTTGAAGGGGAACCTGAGGACTGACAGGATTGCCCCAAGTGCAGCGGCATTCATCATTCTGACATTCCCACCAACCTCTTTCGCAATCCTTTCAAGAGGTGCTGGATAGTGACATGCCTCAAGATTGTCAAACTCTATGGTGTCATCGAAGATGATCACTCCTTCCTCCTCTAGGTTGTTGCGTTGTTCGGTCACTGCTTCCCTTGAAAGAGCAACAATCACATCGATACAGTCCACAGGTGCATGAATTGGTCTATCGCTCACTCTGACCTGAGTGAAGTTGTACCCACCTCTAATTCTCGATTCAAAGTCCTTGATCGTGAAGGTGTAGAAACCTGCCTGAACAAAGACCTGGCTGAGCAGGTCTCCAATTGTATCGATTCCTTGACCAGCCTCTCCGCCAATGTTGAAAGTGATGTCCATGTCTTGCAGACACTCCCATAGTATCTCTCGAGAGGTTGTGTCATTCTTATGTCCTTTGCTAAATGAAACAAAGAATGTATCACCATCGCGACAACTTAGGAAATAGTGTCTTCTTGGCTTTCGGCTCTCTTCTCTTGGTCAAAAGGATCCCAGTCGCTCTTCTTTTTCTCTCGCCCCCACTTCCACCAGGACAGGTCCAGCCTCATCCCAGACCACGGAGAGATCACATCAGGACCCTCAATCCTCCAAAGAAGTATGAGACCAACTATGAACTGAATCGGAATTGGGTATAAAAGCAATATCGAGCCAGCCATCATATTTAGGTAAAGAAACAATGCAGATGGAAGAAGAATGCTAAGAATGCCAATGAATATTGCAGTATATTTTGAGGTCTTGGCATTGTAATATCGAACAATCCAGACTGCAAACATAATATTGAGAATTGTGAGCGGCAATGTTACGAAAATCACGAACGGATCAAGAAAGTAAAAGTAGAAGAAACCAAATGGCGACTCGGCAAAGCCATATCCCAATGGAAGCACCCAGAGGACTGAGTAGATCATACCATCCGGAATATAGCCCAGAGGGACTGATGCAGTTACAACAGCCATTATGAATGCGATGACTCCTGGACTCACTCCATAGAGCTCCATTTCTGTCGAATATGCCGCCTTGGTCACTACTTACCCTCAAGATTAGATTGTCAAAGAACCAAATAAGGACTCTTGAAGACTGACGAATGTACTGTAGCTTGGTGGAGTGTAGGGTTACTCTATCGAAGATGTAATCAATTCGGGTCCGGGAATCTTTAGGAGTAGGATAAGTCCAAAAATAAGCTGAACAGGGATTGGCCATATGATGCCCCACATGGCAAGTATAGGTAGAATCAGTGAAACAAGTGCAAATAGAGCAGGATAGATGAGACTCATTGCACCCATAAACAACACCCATTTTTTGGATGTTTTCCCTTGATAGTACATCACTACCTCACGAGCAAAGAGTAAATTGAAAATACTCAGAACTATAGTAATGACCGTCAGATCGGGTGTTAAGAAGTGAAATCCATTATACCCATACCCTAAATCAATAGCATCTCCAAATGACCATAGAAGTCCATATATCCCAGAAGACAGAGAAGCTCCGCCAAAAAAGATAATGGAATAAGAGGGGAGGTATCCAAAAGGAACGACGAGTGTCACAATAGCCATCAGAATGGCAATCACTCTCGGGTTAGCTCCAAATAATTCAGGTCTTAAGTCTTCAACATCTGTCAAGATTGTTGCCCCTCATCTGCAGCTTTCTTCTCACTCTTCCTTTTTGGATTTTGTTGCTTCCAAAGAGAGAGATTCTTCAAGAACACAATAATCAAGATTCATAGAAGACGATTGTCAAAGGCAGTGATGTTTGGCAAGCTTTAAAAACGAAGTGCATGCACAGTTTTATCAGAAGTACATGCCGAAGTGCATGTACAGTTTTACACAATGAACAGGACGCTATTCCATCCTAGGAAAAGGAATGGCACTGTAGTAAACGACAAGGGGAAAACAAAATGGCACAGTTATCAGGAACGCCCGTGCTTATCCTCAAAGAGGGTACGTCACGATCACGCGGCAAGTCCGCACAGGCCAACAACATCATGGCTGGAATCATCATATCTGATGCTGTCAAGTCTACGCTAGGTCCACGTGGAATGGACAAGATGCTAGTGGACAGCTTAGGAGATGTGACCATTACAAACGATGGTGCCTCAATCCTGAAGGAGATTGATGTACAGCACCCAGCTGCGAAGATGCTCGTGGAGGTTGCCAAGAGCCAAGACCAGGAGACTGGTGATGGCACCACAACATCCGTCGTCATCGCAGGGGAACTC
>JAEORX010000070.1 GCA_016840685.1 Candidatus Thorarchaeota archaeon | reverse complement strand
CTATTTGAGTGAGAGAAACGAATCAGAGATTCAGGGTTATTGCTGGCAATGATCTCCCTTTGAACTCCTAGCCACATGGGTATGTTGACTTAATCGTTCGCGAAATGCAACGGGAACAAGGATTCTGCGGCTTTGGGCACTGTCTAATAGTGTTTGAATCTCGCATACTAAACGAATTTTTTCATCTTCGAGTTCTGACCTGAAACTATCATAGCTACTAGTAGTCTTCTCAATCTGAGTGACCAGCTCGAGCTGCTCTAGAAGATTCTCTGCCAGACGACTGAAAATGGTCGAATTTTCCCGGTCATCATTCAATTGATTGTCAAGGTCATCCTCTAGTATATGGAGTACATACCAAAGAGCACCAGATGCCTCCATAGATGCTCCATGCTTTTTGACTTGGTTTCTGGCTAGAATGAGTGCCTCATTGGTTCTACCCTCTGAAATGAGTAAACGACAGAGGTCCTCAAGACCACAGTGACCCAATGGATTCTCTTTCAGAAATCTTCTGTAGAGCTGTTCAGCCTCATCGGTTCTCAAGGATTGATCTAATAACCGTCCCAATCCACAGACCGCGTTTTCATGGTTTGAGTTTTTAGCCAGTACTGACCTAAATGAAGATTCAGCCTGATGGTCCTTACAGAGTCTAGCTTGAATAATCCCAAGTTTTGTCAGCAGCTCAAGATTATCAGGATCTATAGTGAGATGTTTCTTAATCAAAGCCTCTGCTTCAGTTTCACGCTCATCCTGATAAAGCTCAGACACCATCTTGAGAACCTTGTCAGACTCTTTTTCCATATCGCGACCATCCATCACCGGATAAGGCAAGAATTGCAGACTTCTTTTTAAGGAGTTTCAAAGAGGCGTTAGTGGGTACTGACAATGTTAAAGGTATACAACACACGGACCCGGGAAAAGGAAGATTTCGAACCACTTGATGGAAACAATGTTCGTATGTATGTCTGTGGTCCGACTGTATATGACTATCCTCACATTGGGAATGCCAGGTCATTTGCTGTGTTCGACACAATCAGGAGATACCTTGAGTATAAGGGATATCGAGTCACCTACATCACCAACTTTACTGACATCGACGATAAGATGATCAACAGGGCAAACGAAGAGGGAATCACGGTTACAGAGCTTGCCACCCGGTTCATTGCTGAGTACCTCGCAATTGCCAAGCAGCTCAACCTCAAACCAGCAACTGTGAATCCCCGTGCAACAGAGCATATGGATGACATCATCGAGATGGTTGATCTGATTATCAAGAATGGCATTGGTTACGAGGTAGATGGTGATGTCTACTTCAGTGTCCCTGATTTCAAAGCATATGGGAGTCTGTCTAGGATTCCTATGAATCAGCTATCATCAGTGGCGAGAGTCGAGGTGGATGAGAAGAAGCGGGACCCACGAGACTTTGCGCTGTGGAAGGCTGAGAAACCCGGAGAGCCATCATGGGAGAGCCCTTGGGGCAAGGGTCGTCCGGGTTGGCATGCGGAATGTTCAGTCATGGGAAAGCACTATCTCGGTCTCCCCTTCGACATCCATGGTGGTGGTCAGGACCTCATATTTCCACACCACGAGAATGAGATTGCACAGTCATCCGCCGCATATGGAATTGAGGTTCCTGTGAAGTACTGGCTTCATAATGGCTTTCTCACCATAGATAGCGATAAGATGTCAAAATCGGAGGGCAACTTCTCAACAGCAAGGGAAGTATTGGATCACTACGATCCTCAGGCAGTCCGTCTTTATCTCGTAACAGGACAATACCGACAACCCCTTGACTACA
The DNA here is from genome assembly GCA_016840685.1 of Candidatus Thorarchaeota archaeon. GTDB lineage: Archaea > Asgardarchaeota > Thorarchaeia > Thorarchaeales > Thorarchaeaceae > SMTZ1-45. Next base: position 13,632 of record JAEORX010000070.1, on the reverse strand, counting down.
ATGACAAGGCAGTGAAGCAGGCAATACAGTCACTAGAACGAATCAAGAACGCGGCTGATGCTATGACAGGTCGTATCTCGATTCTTGAAAAGATTGGAAGTCGTGAAACTGAGGCTGACAAGAAACTTGCAGATGCCACAAGGAAGGTTCGAGAGGCATTTGAGAGAGAGATGGATGATGACTTCAACACACCTGGCGCTCTCTCAGAGATCTTCACATTCGTCAGAGAGATCAACACCCTAACGAGCGATGTTGGTGGAGCAGCAGTCCTCCGTGAGGCAATGGCAGTTCTGACCGAGCTCCTCGGTATTTTGGGGATAGCCATCGGTGATGATGCCCTTGCTGGCGAAGGAGAGGGGCAAGCTGTTGAAACACTGAAGGGTGTTGTAGATTTCCTTCTAGAGCTGCGTGAAGAGGCAAGAGTATCCAAGGATTTCGCTAAGGCAGATCAGATTCGAGACCGCCTTGGAACCCTAGGCATAGAGGTCATGGACACAAAGGACGGACCCACGTGGAAGATGAGTTAGCCAGACCGAACCACGTTAAAAAATAGATGAAGCTGGAGGGAAAGCCCTCCAGTACTAAACCTTGCAACTCATGTTATTTGATTCTTGACCGTGACCAAGAGACCTGCATCATCTAAGACGTATACCTTTGGATTTGGGTGCTCCTTTAAGAACCTTTCAAAGAGGTCTCTAAGCACCCCCTGGACTTCAGAGGCATCCTTTACTGTGCAGCCCTCCATCCGATACACATTGCGCATCTCTTCAGGGTCTAATCCACTGACTAGTTTTATGTTGCCCTCGGCAACATCCAGCAGAATCCGGAACAGGTCTACTGGTTTTTGATTCCCAATCTTGAAGGTCTGTTCTGAACAATACTTTTCGATGACATAACGTAATGCATCACGAACCTCCAAGTCTTTCGCTGCATGTATCGCTTCCTCATATCCCGCGCTCCCAATTCCATCCTCGCAGGGAGCGAGGAGGACTATCCAGCCCTTTCGGTCATGTCGGACCGCATTCCAGGCAGCGTGGATTCCCTTGCCAGCTTGGTATAGGTTCACTCCAAGCTCACCAACAGATACAAAGACTATGTCGCCTGGTTCATCGACATCAACCACGCGGAGTCTCTTTAGAGGATCAACAGCTGCCTTATGACACTCAATGATGTCCCCTGCTTGAAGATATACAATATCACCATGATTGACGATAGCATCAATGCAAAAGATTGGAATTCGCTCCTTCATGATAGATGTGATCTCAATCATGTCCTCAATGACAGGATTCCCCTCGCAATTCCCCAATCGACAACCCTCATAGAATCCCTTCTCAAGGTCAAACATACGCGGATGGTTCACTCGGATAGTTTCTCGGCCAGCCACACCCGGACAGAAGAGCTTCACTGTTCCAGCCTGACCTGCGAAGTAGTGGTACTCGCTATCACTAAGTGGGATCAACATGCATGCATCCAATACATCCTGGTCGATTAGGATAGGTGTGCCTCTTGTGGTCTTTCCAACTTGAGTATTTCCTTTATCACAGTCATGGCTCAATACATTCTTGCCCCATTCCTGGTATATCTGTAGCCCGAGGATTCTAGATTCAACATCCTTTGGAGTGGCGGGGGCATGTGAGCCGTTGGAAATCATTATCCAGATGTCTTCCTTTCGAACTCCAAGACCCAGAAGGCGGTCTGCAACATGAGGGAGAAGCACCTTTGTGTGGATATTGGGTCGAGTTTTATCATCCACCATGAATAGGATACGTTTGCCTTCTTCATAGACATTCTCTACAAACTCATCGAACGGTTTTGTGTCAAGTGGGGAATCAAGCACTTCATCGAGTTTCTTTTTGAAGTCCTTGAAGTCGGGAATATACTCGTCAACCTGAAGAATTGACACATCCTTCACACTCTTCGGGATGAAGTCATCGACTTCATCACCGCCATAGTTCAATGGAGTACTGTGGTATTGCATGTTATTCACAAACTGGATATGGTTCACCGCAATATGTAATGGTTGTGGTTTGGTTCTATGAATATCCTTATTAGTTAGACTTATCTAACTGTTAGTTGAAACTAACTTTTATAACTGGCGTCAGTCACATGCCAGTCCTCAAGCCACGGAGGCTTGACGATGGACGAGAAAGGGACTACTGTTGATAAAAGCATGCACATTCGGTTGACCTCAGTGAAACCAGGAAAAACATGTAAGTTAGTGGGAGTTTCTCTTCCCGAGTTGGGAGTATTCCATCATCATGGACCTCGAAAACGTAGGAGAGGTCCTGGTGGGTTCTTTGGAAATCCCAAGCAACATGAGCGTAGGATGGCGAAGTGGGAGAAGAAACAACAACAATGGGAACAAAGAAGAGCCGAGTGGGAAGCAGGGAAAGAGGACTGGCATCTGCGTACTGGAAGAGGAGTGACAAAGAGACTCTTAGATCTAGGATTGACAAAGGGATGCACATTCAAAGTAGTACAGGGAAGCAGGCAAGGACCAATTCTCGTCGAGGTGAGAGGAACGAGGATAGCTCTCGGTCATGAGCTAGCCCGTCGAGTGATTGTCGAAGTGTTGGAGGACACATCTTGAAGATACGAGTCGCGCTTATAGGAAACCCAAATGTTGGGAAGTCTGTCATCTTCAACAGCCTGACAGGGATGAAACAACACACAGGAAATTGGCCTGGCAAAACAGTGGAGATGAAACAGGGCTACTTCAAGCATCATGGTGTTGACTTCGAGGTCATTGACCTCCCGGGAGTATACAGTCTCAGCGCAGTCTCAGAGGATGAGAAAATCGCTCGATCATACATTGTGGACCATCGTCCAGATGTTGTTGTCGACATAGTGAATGCATCACAGCTGGAGAGAAATCTCTACCTCACGCTTCTTCTCATCGAACTTCAGGTGAACCTTGTGATTGCCCTCAACATGTATGACATAGTTGAGGCTAGAGGAGATCGGATAGACATCGAGAAACTCTCAGAACGTCTTGGTGCTCGAATAGTAGCAACAACTGCCACTCGAAAAGAGGGAATTGAAGGGCTGAAGGATGCCATCCTCGCGGCTGTTCCACAACACATGTTAGAGGGTCCGAAAAAGGAAACAGCAGTCCCAGTACATACTGCGGGTGATGTAGATGGCGGAGATCATCTACATTATCATCCACGGTTCCACCATCATGGCGAATTTGAGAGATTGAAACCACCTGCTATAAAGTATGGTCCTGAGATAGAGATGAAACTCAAGGAACTTGTCATGATACTGCAGGAAGACAAAGACCTCCTAGACAGGTTTCCTCCCCGATGGTTAGCGCTGAAGGTCCTTGAGAGAGACCCTGAGATAATCACTCTATTTGAGAACTCCCCTGTGAAAGAGAAGGTTCTGGAGGTGGCTCTATAACGTCTCCAGATGATCAAGAGCTAGATAGTGAACTTCTAGAGGCAGAGGAGGCTGTTGACCCTCAAATCATCCTTGCTGATGCAAGATATGAGGTCATAGGACAGATTCTATGTGAAACCTATCAACCCGGTGAAGGGAAGTGGATACTCAGTGACATGCTTGATAGGGTCCTGCTTCATCGATACTTGGGCCTACCTATCTTTCTGGTTACAATGTGGGCTATGTTTCATTTTACCTTTGAGATATCACGAGTATTCATGGAGATGATCACCCAGCTCTTTGGATGGATTGGGACCTACACCTCTCAGATTCCAAATGCACTGGTAGCATCTCTTCTCACGGATGGAATATTGGGTGGTGTCGGATTCATCCTTACTTTCGTGCCACCAATTTTCTTCCTCTATCTAGCAATCTCAGTACTTGAGGACACAGGCTACCTGTCCAGAGCTGCGTTTGTCATGGATCGCTTCATGATGAAGATGGGACTCCATGGGCGATCGTTCATACCATTGCTCTTGGGATTTGGTTGCAGTGTTGCGGCAGTCATGGCAGCACGAACTGTTGATGGAGAGTCAAACAGACTGACCACGATTCTTGTTAGTCCTCTGATGTCCTGTGCTGGAAGACTACCAATCTATATCTTGATCGGCGGAGTCTTCTTTCCAGCCATCGCAGGTACTGTGGTCTTTCTTATGTACATGCTAGGGATTGTGATGGCAATCATAGTAGCTATCATTTTCAAGAAGACCATCCTCAGAGAAGAGTCATCATCGATGCTCATGGAGTTGTCACAGTACCAGATACCAACCTTGCATGGTTCGTTCCGTCACATGTGGGACCGAGGTCTGTTATTTGTGAAGACAGCAGGAACTTATCTCTTGGTAGGAAGTATCATAATGTGGTTTCTTTCATCGTTCGGTCCTACAGGACTAAGTGCTTCCGTTGATGACTCATTCGCGGCACTATTGGGTCGTTTTTTTGAACCGATATTCTCACCCTTAGGATTCAGCTGGCAGGTCATCACTGGACTCATCTTTGGATTCATTGCAAAGGAAGCGGTCATCCAGACCTTGTCCATTGTGTATGCTATTGGGGGGGTTTCTCTAGAAACCGCTTTAATCACTAGTCTAACTCCACTCTCTGCGGTCGCATTGATGGTCTTTGTGCTCCTGTATATTCCATGTCTAGCCACTGTTGGTGCAATTAGAAAGGAAACAGGCTCATGGAAATGGACGGGTTTTGCTGTGATGTATCAACTTGTGTTGGCATACATCATTGCTTTCCTGATTGTCCTAATTGGAGGTGTGTTCTTTGTATCGTGAGGACCTTCATTTGCCAAAGAATGGCAGATGGCCATCCTTCTTTACTATGGTCATTGGAATTACCTACCTCATTGTGGGGATAGTTCAAGTTCTCTCAAGCCTTCAACTAATCGTACCTATCACTGGTTTCTCGGATTTCATTGGTGGATTTCTTCTAATAATTGTGGCATCAGTTTTTCTGACCGGAGTGAAACCCCTCTCAGAGAACAATCAGGAAGGATACGCATTCATAGCAGTGGGGTATATTCTAGCTGCTTTGCTATTCGGTCTTCAGATCTTAGTCATCTTGACGAACGGTCTAGGGTGGTTCCTTCATTTCGAAGACTGGCTATCTTGGAGCATTTTGAATGACATCACGCCATCTCTGTGGTTGTTCATTATTCTCATGACTGGAACTGGTTCGCTATGGGTCATTGGAAACATGGGTGAAAAGATCATGGGTAGGAAAATGGAGGTTTCTCAATCATGATAAAGAAGGTCTTGGAGTTGATAGTTTCAGAGGGAATTCTTGACAAGAAGGAAATAGCTCGACGTGCAGGGATACAGGCAGAAACGCTTGATGATGTGATTAGGCTTCTCGTTGAACGAGGGTACTTAAGGGCAGAAAAGGATGGATGTGACATTGAGTCTTCGTGTTCTGGATGCCACAATGCAGCGGGCTGTGATATTATTACGAATACAGGTCATGTTTTCTATGTGACAGAAAAGGGAAAGGCGTATGCAGGTATGAATAGAGGTGGAAAAAGGTGAGTGCATCAGGTTCAGACAATTTAGACCTCTCAAAGGCACTTGAGATGTATGTCAAAGTAGCATATGAGCTGGAAGAAGAACGCGGGACTGCTACAGTTTCAGATATGGCGGAACGTCTTGGAGTCAAGGCACCAAGTGTGACTGCAGCCCTACAGAAGCTGGATGGCATGGGTGTGGTCAAATATCGACGATATCAAGATGTCAAACTCACATCAGTGGGTAAGTTATTGGCGCGGAAGCTGCTTGAACGTAATAGGACTCTATTGGATTTCCTACTTATGATTGGGGTAGATGAGGAGATTGCTACTATTGATGCATGTGAGATAGAACATGTTGTCAATCCTCAAACAATAGAGAAGCTATCAGCATACATGAAAAAGAACTCAAAGAAGTAGAAAACATACTTTGTCAAATGTTAAATGGCAATGACTAGTATGTCTGATGGGCATGCTTCTAGGAATGCCCAGCATATTGCACGTAGTTGGAGGCTAGTGGTATGAGTTCACGACCTGAAGTGTACAGGATTCTCGTGGCTGGAGATGAAGAGCTAGGCTTTGGTCTCTGTGCAAAAGCACTTGACAGGACACTTACCGACCCAAGAACTCTGGCTAAAGAGTCCTTGGTGGAAGAATGGCCAGAGGACGAATGGACAAAGCTCGTCACCATATCAAAGGATGGACTAATAACAACCTACGAGCTCGACTTGGAGCTTCATGGACCCTGGGTCTGGGAGCTCTATAGTACTCTGGAACCGCGGGACTACTTTAGGAGGTTCTCTGGAGTGGTCCTGTGTGCAAACCCATTCCGAGAAACCCTTCCATCTGAGCTGTCAAACCTCATGAACTCTATTGAGCTTCATGTCGGTCACCGCTTGCCTTCCATCATGGTTGTTGATCGATCAACAAAGCTGCTCAAGGGTCAGACAGAAGCTCTTCGAGAGGTTGCAGAAACGATCTCTGTCCCAATCATGTTCATCAGACTGAACACTGGTGAGAATATCGAGAAGGCATTCAAGAGTCTTACAGAGGAGATATGTCGTTATAGTTGAAGAAGACACTGATAGGAACACTATATCGACTATCTCTATTCATGGTATGGAGTGAAGTGGATTGAGGTTCAGAGTGTGTGTTGTATCACTTCTCATGATTGTTATCATCGCACCCCAAATCCAGATTGTCAATGCAGACACAGAAATTGTACTTAACGAAGCCATTCCATCTCTCGAACCAGCAGTCTTTGGTAATATGACACCTGTGGATCCATTACAAATCGAAATCTCCGACATCTCAGTGACTGAAGATGGATGTATATTCATAGTGGCTCACTGCCCGAGTTGGAGATATTGTACAGGACCAACTGAGGTTTCTCTGATTGCATGGGGAAGTGATGGTACTATCATGTGGTCCCAAATTACCACTCACTATGATAGAATTTACTTTGGTGTATGCAACGATGAAAATTTTGTTTATGTTACTGGGTCTTGGAACCATGACATTCTAGTCGAAAAATACACCTTTGATGGCGAGCTTGTCTGGAACACAACCACTGACATGGGTCAGATTGAGAGAGGTTACGAAGTTCAAGTAATGGATGATGGGACAATAATCATCGGTGGAGCAAGTTATGAAGATGAACTTCCGTATATTGGAGATTACATTCTTCTTGCAATGAATCAGACAGGTCACACTCAATGGAGCTATGCATTCGATAGATACCCCTCACCTCAGTGTGATTCTGAGTCTTTGTATATCACAACGGGAACGACGGTTCAAAAATGGGACAGCAGAAGTTCTGTAATCTGGATGAATGAATGTATAGGGGAACATTTCGGATGTGTGAAAGACCGAGGAGGGTACACTATCAGTTCAATCCAAGTAGTAGAGCACTATGACAAATTCAGTTTGCTATACATGAATGACATTACGTCATCTTCAGAGCTCAATATTACATCCTGGAATGTTGATACAGGGGAGGAGAAGGACTCATCGAGTCTGAGGCTGTGCGACAGCACCCACAATCTGTTCAACTGCGTTGGAGTCGATACATCGGTCGATCAGAATGGAATGCTCTGGATAATCATGAATGCAAAAGAACGTGAGAGCTGGTATCTAATGAGTTACAATGTCACATCTGAATCGACTTCAATCTACAAGGTCTTCGATGAGCAGTGGTGTTGGGTGCAACTTGAAATGGGCCCATATGGGAACGCCTACCTCGCACTATTTTCAGATACCTACGGATACACCGTGATGAGGTTCGACTCCAATCAGATTTTGCCATCAACAACACCCATAGCCTCGTCCTCAACAACATCACTAACACCAACAACATTTCCTGCTGTGGAACTGACCGACCTTCAAGCAATCTTTGCCGTAGCATTTGGTGTTGCTGCCTTTGACCTCATCCTCATTCTGTATTTGAAACGAAGAGTGTCAGAATGATGAAGAAGCTGATAAATCGCGGCTGACAATTCATCAAAGATCGAACTCATGGAGGATTATAGCGTTACATAAGATTAATTGGAACTCTAGTGTAACAACATAGCATGGTCAAATTGTGCCCATATTGTAATAGATCAATGTTGCATAGATTCATCATAGGGATAGACCACCTTCTTTACATAAATGATCATGATTCACGTTCCTTTCGTTCGGGAGCTGAGAGGTTTCCATCTCCATTGAGTACATACGAGTGTCCTGTTTGCGAGGTATTCCTGATTGATCGCAATGATCCACCTGTAACGTACCAGAAAAGAGTGAAGTGTCCTTCTTGCGGGAAGAAGCATTACTATACCAACAAAGACTGGGATTCTGATTCGTTTGTGATTTGTAAGAGCTGCCTATCTAAGTTCTTCCTTGAAGTGGACTGATAGTTGTTTTCGCGATATTGAATTAAAAAAAGTCGCAAAATCGAGCTACATTCCTAGGCGTTTAAAGATACCTTGATTTGTAAAGACGCCATAATAAAGAAGCGGGAGATTTGGTTTGAGAAGCGGTCTAGTGGTTGTCTCATTAAGTTCGATAATTCTACTAGCCCTTTTCATTCCAGGGGTTTCTGCAGATACAATGGTCTTCATTGGTGGAGAGGAGGATGCTAGTCCCATTCCAATAGTATTTGGAAACTCGACTGAACATCCTCGGGAAAACTCAATGTGTTTCTCTGTAACAGCTGATGGGACCATGTTCATGGTCAGTTACCATGCTTTCTGGCAGTTATGTCGTGGGGAAACACCAGTGTCGCTCATCGCATGGAGCAACGATGGTAGAAAGATATGGTCGCATACTTTTGGCTGCTGGAGGAAACAGCTGTTTGATGTGACCAATGTTGGCTCTTATGTCTATGTGACTGGTCGTGAAAGGAGCGATATATTTCTGGGAAAATATGATTTTGACGGTCAAGTAATTTGGAACACGACCGTCGATTTAGGAGCGAGTGAAGTAGGGCACGTGATATTCATCTTAGAAGACGGAACAATCATCATTGGAGGATCTCAGACTTGGGAAGTGGAACCGGACCAGCATCAAACAAAGGGCATTCTTTTGGCGATGAATCAGAGTGGAGAATACTCCTGGCATACAACATACGAGGAGTTTCACTCGCTTCAGTGTGATTCTAACTACATATACCTAGCATCACTTAGCACACTCCAGAAGTTAGACAGGAACGGAAACATTGTTTGGTTCGTTGATAGTAGGAATAGCTATCTAGGCTGTGTGAGAGATGAGATACTATATACCTACAGAAATTACCATACAAATTATTCCACATCCAGCAATACATCATACTACATGGTTAACACGGAGATAGATATTCTGTCCTGGAGTACTGAAACAGGTCATACACTGAATGTGAACAACATCAGGTTCTGTGATGAGTACAATCAGATGTTCAACAGAACGGAACTTCAAACAACAATAGCTCAAGATGGGTCATTGAAGATTGTGATTGGATCATACGATCTTAATAGGTGGTATCTTGCAAGTATCAGTCAAACCACTGAATTGACATCATGCAAGCTACTCCTAAACGGATCATGGCGCAATGTGCGGTTCGATATGGATGATTCTGATAACGTATACCTAGCCGCGGATTCGAGAACGTATGGTCTCACAGTGATGAGTTTTGATTCCGCCCAACTTGCCTTAGCTCCGGATTTGGCAACAACTGTCATTTCAGCACCTGTGACATTCAGCTATGATGATTTGCTTGATGTCCGAATCGTTGGCATCACTGCTGTAGGTGTAGCTCTTTTTGATGTAATCTTCATTATATATCTGAAGCGTAGAGTAGCCAAATAAAATGAAGAAGTGAATTCAAAAAATCGAGCTTCTGGTCCAAAAATCCGCCATCTGGGCGCGGCCCGACCCTTTCGCAACGCTTATATCAAAAAGATGATATGACAGAACAACGCGTCACGAAGATTTCCTTAGTTGTAACTAGGAATCTTAGGAAGCGAAAGACTTTTAAGGCACATTTGAGTATATAAGGTTAGCGGAATCTGAACGGGGATTGAACGTATTCTGATAGGACTTCTGCGCCACGAAGCATGAATGACTGCAAGAGTATTGTAGACCCAATTAGGGTTGCGTCATGCGACTGAGAGAGGAAATCGAACGATGTCATCAAGGTCGGACCGAAAGCATCCGGATCGCAGCAAATCAGCTGGATTCACATGTCCTGAGTGTGGAGGACGTGAGGTTGTCCAAGATTTGGAAAAAGGTGAACGTATCTGCGCCACCTGCGGGCTTGTTGTCAGCGAACATCGCATTGACACCGGGCCTGAATGGAGAGCATTCACCAGCGATGAGAAAGATGCCAGATCACGAGCTGGTGCACCGACCAACTACTCAATCCATGACAAAGGACTATCAACCATGATTGACTGGAGAGACCATGACTCTCAAGGTAAACGGTTTACTGCCAAGAAGCGTTCTGAGATATACCGTCTAAGGAAATGGCAGATTCGCACGCGAGTCCACAGCTCGGTCGACAGGAATCTTGCTCAGGCCATGTCTGAGCTTGATCGACTATCTTCACAGCTGGGACTAACCAAGGGAATCAAGGAACTGGCCGCCCTCCTCTATAGAAAACTCATCGTTAGAAGACTCGCACGCAGCAGGTCCATCGATGCGATGGTTGGAGCGGCTATATATGCCGCCTGTAGGTTGAGGAAAGCACCACGTTCACTTGAAGAGATATCACGGCACTCGAGGGTGAGTCGCAAGAAGATTGGTCAGCACTATAGGCTCCTGGTGGAGAAGTTGAAACTCAGGATGCCCATTTCAGACCCAGCAAACTATGTACCGCGATTCATTACACAGCTCAGCTTGCCGGGAAAGGTTCAGCAGAAAGTGCTCGAGATACTCGAAATGGCAAAAGAAAACCGAACACTGGTCACCGGTCGAGACCCAAGAGGGCTCGCAGCTGCCGCGATATACATCGCCTCAATCCTGATGGATCATAGAGTCACACAGCGAGACATAGCCATGGCAGCTGGCGTGACTGAGGTGACAGTGAGGAACCGATACAAAGAGCTCGTCCAGAAGCTCAACATTACAATGGCTCCGTGATTGAAAACCGAGGAAGAAAATGAATCTGCATAGCACGCGAGGGGTCTGGGCCCTCATGATACCCAGATGCATTGGAGGGAATAAACACACAAATGGCATCATCTAAGGCAGATGAAACAAGAAGGGAAGAAGTAATTCTGGAAACTCCTGCACTGACGTGCCCGGAATGTGGGGGCACTGATGTTGTCAGGGATAACGAGAAGGGGGAAATGATCTGCACCACCTGCGGTCTAGTGTTGAGTGACCATCGAATCGATACTGGTCCTGAGTGGAGAGCATTCACCTCTGATGAGCGCGACTCACGCGCAAGAACTGGTGCTCCAACTAGCTACGCACTGCATGATAAGGGCCTTTCAACGATTATCGATTGGCGAGATCGTGATTCAAAGGGTGCTGCATTCAGTGCAAAGCAACGAGCACAGATCTATCGCCTTAGAAAATGGCAGATACGGACAAGAGTACATTCATCCTTGGACCGGAATCTGGCACAGGCGATGACAGAGATTGACCGATTGTCCTCTCAGTTGGGACTCTCGCAGGGCTTACGAGAGCATGCCGCACGATTATATAGAAAGCTCATAGCAGGGAGATTATGGCGGAGCAGGTCAATAGACGCGACTGCTGCAGCTGCGGTATACGCTGCATGTCGACATAGAGGTTCACCTCGTTCCATCGAGGAGATAGCCGAACACAGCAGAGAGTCAAAGAAGAAAATCTCAGCACATTACCGGATGTTGGTAACCAAGCTCAAGATACGCATGCCAATTTCATCACCAGAGAACTATGTGCCACGCTTCATCTCGGACCTCAAGCTTCCGAGTGAGGTGCAGAAGATCACCATGGAGATCCTCGAACAGGCCAGAAAGGTCAGGGGACTGGTGACAGGCCGCGATCCGCGAGGACTCGCTGCAGCGGCAATCTATATTGCCTCGATAATGTCGAACAATAGAGTCACACAGCGTGACATCTCTCAGGTAAGCGGTGTCACAGAAGTGACAATCAGGAACCGTTACAAGGAGTTAGTGAGCAGGCTTGAACTCACAATCGCTCCATACGCATAATTTCAAACTGGCTGCAGGCGACTGCAGCCACGCCTTCTTTTTGTCCCATCACTGAGAGGATATAATCTTAGACCCACATATGACAAAATGCGTTCCTCGTGTGTGAGGTGGAGTTGTCATTCATGGACATTCTTCAGATCTTGTTTATCGCCATTAATTTTCGTGACTATAGGAGGATGGGTTTGTGACTGAGTGTTTTCAGGGATGGTTAATCCAATCTTGATTGAGAAGCCAAAGAATCAGATGCAATATGATAAGATAGAACCAATCGTAGTACCGCAATATGAGAAGAAGGTTGAGTCTGCAGAATACCCTTTTCCAACCTGTGGGACTACGACAAGACATTCAATTGATGTGGTTCAGACTTTTAGGAGAGCTAGATGCCAAAACTGTGGTAAGTATTTCTCTGTCTAACCTATCGGAATCTACCTTATACAAAAAGGATGGACTCCTCGCTCTTCTATGTCAAGGCGAAAATCTCCTTCAGGTTTATTTTCATGTCAATTATCACTCTTGTCCTTATAGATCGAGACTCTCTTACTTCTTTCATGCAACACCTTCAATCACCTCGACTGCAAGGGGGTCTGCCTTTGCCTGGATGTGAGACCTCTCGATGATTTTCTCCGTATGGGACATCGCCACTTTCCGTACAATGGTAGGTCCTAGGGAACCAAACTCCTGAACATATTTGAACTCGCCATTGTTCCTACCAACACACTCGTCAAAGGCTCGTGCAAACTCGATTGGATCGATGTCATTGTTGAACATAGCCTCAATGACATAGTTTGCCACGCCATCTCCAATCCTGCCATAGACATGGTAGTCTAGAATCTCAGCACCTGTCTGCATAGTCGCGTACGCGACACCCTCAGTGACATGTGCATCAGAAAGCTTCTCACCTGTCAAGTTGACTGACTTGCCCTTTCGTCCAATCCTATGCACCGAGTAAGGATCTGTGTCCTTGAAGGTCATCACATCACCAATTCTATACCGAGTGTACCCCATCATGTTGGTAAGGACTAGCTCATACCTGTGATTCTTCTTGACCTCTGCCAGGGGTACAACGTTTGGGTCCTTCTTGTCAATCTCAGATTCAGGGATGAACTCAAAATAGTTGATATGCGGCAGCAGTTGGATTCCATTGGTTGTGTCTTTCAAGAGAGTCGTGCCATAGAGACCCTCTGAGCCAGCGTAGTTGTCCCAGAGAGAGGCATTCGGGAGTGTGCTTTTCAACCAGGGTTTGTACGGATCAGCATCGACACCCGTAGCTCCAACCATGATCAGGTTGGGCCATAGGACACTCAGATCGAGTTTCCCATCATCCTTGAGAGATTCTCTGATCCTTGCCTCGTGTTTTGTCCCCTTGAACTCCTCCAAGAGACTGGGTCCGTACTCACTCTGCATCCGACGAATAAATGCAAAGACGAGAGTAGTGATGCCACCTAGGGAGGTGATGTTTTCAGTCACAGCATACTTCGCATAAGCCCAGAGCTTCTCACCCATCTCAGTCATGTTGAATATCTCCTC
>JAEORX010000240.1 GCA_016840685.1 Candidatus Thorarchaeota archaeon | reverse complement strand
CTTAACGCTTGTGTTCTTGGATTCAGTCGGCAAACTGGTGAACTTTCTCATATCCCGAAGGAGAACGATCAGCAAAACATGTGATCTGGGATCTCACAGTCTCAATCATGTCTGTGTTTCCTTCAATTGTGATGAATCGTTCCTCAGAGTTCCGACGACCTAAAACTACCCCCAACGGGTCTACCATTTGACTATGACCGAAGTATGTCTTTCCATCGAAACCAAATCCGATTCTGTTTACAGCTGCCACGTAGAGCTGATTCTCAATGGCTCGTGCTCTCACTAGAATGTTCCAGTGCTCACTCCTTGGGTCTGGAAAAGCTGCAGGAATCAGAACAAGTTCAGCACCTTCAAGAGCCAGCTTTCTTGTGGCCTCTGGAAACCTAATGTCATAGCAAATCTGTACTCCCACTGTGATTCCAGCACACTCGAAGAGAGCCATGACATCCCCTCCTTTGAAAACATCGCGTTCTTCTTGGAATGGATGCATTTTCCTGTAAGTTCCTGTAATCTCACCATCAGGTCTTGCTACGACAAGGGTGTTGTAGAACATGCCATTTGCCCTCTCAATATCTGTTCCAATTGTAAACGCACCATACTTCTTTGCTATAGCTGATAGGAAGTCACTGGCTGGGCCAGGAACCCCTGGTCCTTCTCTCTGATAATCTTCGTGGCGAAAACCAATGGCAAATAGCTCAGGGAATTGAATGAATCGAACACCTCTCCCAGGGTTGTACCGATCAAGCATCAATCGAGCATTACCAAAGTTGCGCGCTCTGTTTCCCTCTACGCAAGGCATCTGGACCAAGGTCATTGAGAATTCCATAGAACATCACCTTATTCTCAAGGTCGTACATGTTCTACTACTTCCCGTAAGATAAGACAACCGACTCTAATATGAACCCACATCATAACGCTTAATTGTTTGTCCTCCGGACGAGCTAGTGATGGCTCGCACTGGACGTGTATCCACTTGGTGAACGAGGTAAACACTGAGCCAACAGGCAGGAAGGACATGCCAAAGACGTCCTACTCCAAACCCACCATCGGGGCAACGGGGAAGACTGGTAGCTGGCGGACCTTCGATCCAGTGGTCAACTACGATGAATGTAACAGGTGTCGTACTTGTTGGCTACATTGCCCGGAGGCTGTAATCGACATTGGTGAGGATGACTATCCCGTTTGGGACTTAGACTATTGTAAGGGCTGTGGGATCTGCGCTGAGGTGTGTCCTAAGAAGTGTATCGAGATGGTACGGACCACAGATGCCGTTGGAGATTCAATCCCCGTAGGAGGTTCAGAAGGATGAAGACTGAGCTGATGAGTGCCAATTATGCGGCTGCTCGAGCTGTGGTTTCTGCAAGGGTTGAGGTTGTCGCAGCGTATCCAATCACACCAGCGACAACAGTCCCTGAACAGGTTGCCCTCTTAAATGAGAAGGGAATATATACTGGGCAATTCATTCGAGTCGAGTCTGAACACTCTGCAATGTTCGCATGTATTGGAGCGAGCTCTACAGGTGCTCGAGCATTCACTGCAACATCATCAAATGGTCTACTCCTAATGGATGAGGCATTACACTGGGCTGCAGCAGCAAGACTACCTATTGTATTGAATAACATCAACCGCTCAGTTTCACCAAGTTGGAACATACATGTTACCCATGATGACTCATACTCAAAGCGTGATACTGGTTGGATTCAATTCTACGTTTCTAGTGTTGACGAACTATACCACACAATCATTCAGTCCTTCAAGCTTGCTGAAGATGAGAGAGTCTTGATGCCTGTCATGGTGAACGCTGATGGGTTTGTTTTGAGTCACACTTTGTCCACATTTGATTACCTTGAACCAGAAGAGGTTGACAAATTCCTACCTCCTTACTCGCCACCCCACTGGGTCATGGACCCCCAAAATCCTGTTTCTCATGGTAACATCGTGTTTCCTGAATATTATCAAGAATTCAGGTATATGATGCATGAGGGGACACTTAATGCACTGAAGGTCTATGATGAAATAGAGAAGAAATACAAGAAACTCTTTGGCAAATATTTCGGTGGTCCGATTGACTGCCACAAATGCGAAGACGCCGAGGTTGTTTTTACATCTCAAGGATCAATGGCTGCTGAAGCAATTGATGCAGTTAATGAACTAAGAGAAGAGGGTTACAAAGTCGGAAATGCAAGAATGAGAATGATTCGCCCCTTCCCTGTAGAGAAGATACGTGAACTTGGAAGTCGAGTGAAGGCTTTTTCCAGCTTTGATAGAGGGGTGTCTTATGGGTTTGGCGGCCCCGTAGCAAATGACATTCGAGCGTCAATGTATCATACTAAACACAGGCCCATAATCAAGAGCTACATTGGTGGTCTTGGAGGCCGTGACATGACTGTTGAAGATATCAAAGATGTAATTTTGGATACGTTCAATTCTGTTGAGAGCGGAGAGCTGGGTCCTGAAGAGACCTGGCATGACCTTATGGAGTGAGTAAAATGGTAGCGACTAAAGAGATGCCACTCAAAGAATATGTGTTGAAGGGTAACGCGGCATGCGCCGGGTGTCAGGACATGGTTGCGCTCCGACATGCGCACAAAGCTCTCGAGGGTGATGTCATTCAAGTAGTCCCTGCTTGTTGTACAAGCGTTGTTCAGTCACTCTGGCCAAAGAGTGGTTTGGGAATACCAGTTCTCAATACTGCCTTTCCCGCTGCAGCTGCAACAGCTTCTGGAGTGAAAGCTGCTTTGAAGGCAAAAGGTAATGATCATACTACGGTAATGGTATGGGCGGGTGATGGTGGAACTTTTGATATTGGTATCCAAGCACTAAGTGGAGCCTTTGAGCGAAGGACTGATTTCCTCTATATCTGTTATAACAACCAAGTATATAGTAATACAGGCACTCAGCGTTCTGGAGCAACACCACTTCATGCCCAAACAACCACCACTTGGTTTGGAAAGACTGAACCTGAGAAGATGCTTGACTTCATTGTTGCCGCTCATGAGCCAGTATACCAGTTTACTGCAAACACAGCATATCCTCGA
>JAEORX010000069.1 GCA_016840685.1 Candidatus Thorarchaeota archaeon | reverse complement strand
ATGTGGTCATCTGTGATTCCACAGAACAGACCATAGTCATGGTCTAGATATTCCAATTCGTCGAAAGCCCAAGAGAGTGAACCTAGGCCCATGTCATGACTGCCATCAATGAGCTCATCAGCATAGAGGACGTTGTTTGCATTATTATAGACGAAGCCTTCGTCAATATCGTCAACAAAGCTCCAGTCCATCATGTCTATGATGTAATTGCGATCAGCTGTTGTATTCAGATCGAAGGTTTCAAACCATAATGCTTCAGTCCATAGTGTTGTCCAAGCGAGGGAGCCATTCCAGTCAATGACAAGATCACCCTCGTAGATCATTGATGCGGCAAACACTTTCTGGTAGGCATCAACACGTTGCTGCTGAGCCCAACCAAAGGTGTAGTTGTGTGCACCTGGAGCTGGTATCTCCCAGTCTTTCCAAATCTCATTGTATATGAACTCAGAGATGTTGTGGAGACCCCAAGAGTATTCATACAGACCAATATAGCCGATGTTGCTTCCATAGGGATAGCCATCACCGTATGGTGGTAGAAGACCCATTAGGCTTCTGCCAGCTCCACCGTTATTACATACTGGATCCCAACCACTCACATCAAGGTAGTACTTACCACCCATCTCGTAAGTGAGTAGATTTCCAGCTTCGAGCCACGCAGTTGTGTTTTCGACAAAGGTGTTGTTTGCAAGGTACATCTGGGTCAGACCCATACTTGATGGATCGTATGACATTGGGTGAGTACCATTGTGGTATTCAGTTCCCCACATGTCCTCCTGGCTAAAGTCGATACCTGTATCATCAACAGCCACGATGACGCCAGCACCCGTGTAGCCTAGATCATTTGCCTGAGTGGCACCGACAACATCATTGATATGGAACATATCAAGTGATGGTTCACCTTCATCAATGGTCGCTGGTTCTGGATGGATAAACTTGTCAGCTTGGAGGTATCTCACGCCCTCAATAGCCTCAAGTTGTTTCAATGCGGTGACTGAGCTTAAATCAGCTGAAATAACTCGTGTCAGCTTCAAGTCAATCTGCCATCGAACCTGTGCAATATCTGTAAGAAGGTTCGTGTCAAAAGCAGAATCAACATAGATCAGCACCTTGAAGTCACCTGTTCGTGTGGTGACAACTTCCGCATCCAATTGACCAGTTTCCATATAGGAAGCAAGTATCGGATCTATTCGCTCCTGAACAAAATCATTTTCCAAGCGTTGAGACCATTTCTCAACAATCTCACGCTCATAATCTGTTGGAGCGGCTACCTGGGAATCAGCGACATTCAAAATGGGTGCGTATGGAGCAAGTATCATACTTACAATGAAAACACCACAAAGAAACAAAACCGCAGTTTTTCTCAGGTTATTCATTTTTCATTTTTCTCCTCACGTTTTGAGTGGAGAACAAATTTATCTCGAGGGCATTCCATCTCAGCATCGATGGTGTCTCCTCATGACGCTAAAAACCTCCAAAACTGGCCTTGCCGTGGTCAGTTCTCTCCTCTATTTACGTTCTCCACGGGTATGTGATTAATTCTCGAAGAAATTACTGTCTCTATTAAAGATTGTGCAAGAATTGTACTATGACACGCGATTCATTTCCCTCCTTCGCTCCTTCCACATCTTAGGGGAGTTGTAAGAGATGGAGAAAGCACGGATATCGTCGATTGAGGTATAAATGGGGATATGAGACCCTTAAATGGGCAATGTGTACATTAATACACCACATTATAAAGTAAACATCGAAAACATTCACAATTCAATGTCGTATTGGAATATTCAAACAAGCAGTTGACCGAGGAAGCACCTATTCACGAACCATCTTCTTAATGGTGTCAACAATCTCATTCACCATGATAATGGCTCCAATCATCTCTACCTTAGG
This sequence comes from Candidatus Thorarchaeota archaeon, assembly GCA_016840685.1. Lineage (GTDB taxonomy): Archaea > Asgardarchaeota > Thorarchaeia > Thorarchaeales > Thorarchaeaceae > SMTZ1-45. The sequence continues at coordinate 13,732 of JAEORX010000069.1, read as the reverse complement.
CTCTTCGCCATGTGAATCCCCAACCTCTCTGGCAACCCTTGTCATAGAACGACCAAGACTTTCAATCAGAGTTACCAATGCCTTCTTGCCATCTTCGTTCTGATTACTCGCTTCCACTCTTGATATGAGTTCTACAAGATCGGATATAACGCTGTCAGACACCTCACCCGCCGTTTCAGCCCTCCGACTAAGATCCTCCCATTTTGTTTGCGCATCCCTTAACTTACTTGAGAGCTCGACGACAATGTTGTCGTCAATAGGAGCCGCTGAAGGTCTAACAGATGCTTCTGCTGCAAGACGAAGGTCTGCCATCTCCATTTCGAGAGACTTGATGAGCTCATCCTTCATCCTAATCTTTTCAAGAAGACCTTCATCAGGAGCTGGGGCAGCTGTTGCTGCAGTTTTCAGTTGTTTCTCCATAAGCGAAATTGACTTTTCACGCTCACTGACTTCAGCCTTAATAGTATCGAGCTCTCCTTGAAGCGTAGTTAGAGCATTCTCCTTTTCGGTGACGAACTCATTGAGACGTTTGTTCGTGGCTTCCATCTTTTGGAATTCACTCTTAATTGTCTTTGACTCCTCCTTTGCGCTGGTCAGTTCTTCTCGCAGAGCCACGAAATCTGGATCAGGCGGCGAGATCAAGTAATTACCTATGAGGGCGAGAATGACAATGAACGCAGCTACATACAGGAGTGAGCTCCATATGGACCCAAAGAAGACATCAGTTAGGAGTTGTAAGAAATGCCCAAATGTAGTTGCAGAACCGAAACCCAGGATGGTCCCGAATGTAGAGTACAGCACAGCAATCATCGCAACGCCAAAGCTGAGGATTCCAATGAGTAACATAATGTTGCGTTTGATAGTGGTCTGTGGGAGATGTCTCTGATAGAGAAACAACAGGATTGCTAATGATAGCAGAGGAACAACATAAGGTAGTGAAGCAACAATATTATCCATCGGTATTTCAAACTCAACCAACATCTCATATCGAACCGATGCAAAGTAATCAGACATATGGTATCCTCCTGTGTGACGCATGAACCTGAGATGTCTTGGAGGATAAAACTATTCTTTGTATTGCTTTGAAATAGAGAGAGGCATGTCCGGTGGTATGAATAGCCGGACAGAGACCTGTACCAAATCAACTTCTCCAGAGCGAGGCTTTCTTGACCTCATGATCAGTCACAGCTAACTCAAACGCTTTGAGGAGTCTTGTTGCCTCATCGATCGAGAGGAGAAATGAACCCTTGATATTTCGGTCCTCTCCAATCGAGAGTCGAATCTTTCCATCATTGACCCAACCCTCAGAGCTCTGCTCGGGCATACTGAGCTGAACCTCTAACCATGTACGTCGGGTCTCTTTGGACTCACGATCCTCAAAGAAGTGTTTTAGCTGAAGACGTCTCTCGTACGTTTGTGGTTTGTCACCCATCTCGATTATACACTCCTATCTTAGGCAGACTCAATGTCTGACCCTCACCATAATATATGCGCGAGCGGATTTACACACATTTCTCGGTATTTCCGAGCTAACAGAATCAGACGGGTCATCGCAGTAAAGCACTCAAGAAAACCCTTATCTTACGTCTGGCTGTCGTGCGATTGGAAGGACATTCTACGATGCCAGCAATCCACAAGTCAAAGTCCAAAAAATTAGTAGCAGTTCTACTGTTGATCCTCTTTGTCACGCCAGTCGCAATCTTCTCCACAAAGACAGAAGTAACTGCAGAATCTCAACCAACAACCATCGGAGCAGAGCTCGCTGGAGTCTTGGCGACTATAAGACCTGAGAGTTATGTTTCAGTCATTGTAGAATTTCCTGAAGGTACATCAACTCAAGAAATGGTAGAAACAATCAATCAGGCGGGATTAGAGAGTGTCCAGATAAGATATGCATTTCATCTTATTCCCATGATCTCATTGGACATCAAAAGCGGTGAGATCAAAACTCTCGCTGAGGTATCTACCATTAAAGACATCACCCTCAATCAGAAGCGCCAGTTACTTGATAGCAGCAGACCTCAAGACACCTTTGTCTTGGCGGATAATGGTGATGGATATGTCCATTTCGACACGATTCTTGGAGCGGACCTCCTATGGGCAGAGGGCTTTAACGGCACAGGAACTACAATTGCGATTATTGACAGTGGAGCTTGGGACGGACATCCAGACTATCAGGGCCGCTTGGTGGGATTCAAGGACCTGATTAATGGTCAGGATGACATGGACCCGGCAGGGGGCATAGAAGCTTATGACGACAACGGACACGGGACTGCTTGCGCAACAATTGCTGCTGGCGATGGAACAAGAAGTGGCGGAGAACTCAAGGGAATTGCTCCTGGTGCAAATCTCCTGATTATCAAAGTGCTCGACGGCGCTGGAGCTGGTGAAGATGATGTTATTGCACAAGGAATCGAGTTTGCTGTTGAACAAGATGTTGATGTCATTAGCCTGAGCCTGGGTGGAGAGTGGTCGGATAACACATTCCTGGTCGAACCTTCTGTTAGAGAGATTGAGGCGGCTGTTTCGGCTGGGATTTCAGTAGCTGTTGCTGCTGGCAACTCGGGACCTGCAGCATTCACAATCAATTCTCCTGGCATTACGGAGGAGGCAGTAACAGTCGGTTCTTCCTATGAAGATGCAGGGGTTGTCGCATTCAGTAGTGTCGGGCCAGTGCTTAGAACCATCTCTGATCCTGTTGGGTATACAGCAAAACCAGATGTCATCGCACCCGGTAATCAGGTTGTTTCTGGCAGAGGAAATGTTGTCAACCCGAATGAGTACCCTGCCTACAATAGTAGTCAATACGGGCCTTATTACACTCGATGGTCTGGAACATCGGCCTCAACGCCCATGATAGCAGGAGCAATTGCACTGCTTGTTCAGAAGCATCTAGAACTGACTCCCATCGAAGCAAAGGCTGCGTTAATGATGACAGCGAGAGATCTAGGATTGGACCCGATGAGTCAAGGATGGGGACTGGCTAATGTTTCGAAAGCGTCAGAACTTCTAACCAACTCAACAGGGCCAATAACTTTGATGACACCACGGAGTCTCCCCACTCTTCCATGGAGCCGACAAGTACTGATTGTTGGAGATACACGTCCACCGCAAAATGTGACTATTATATCAACTCAATCAATCGGTCTAGTAACGATAGAACTCTCAGGCAATGCAAGTCAGTTCATGAATACTAATGTGGACCAACTTACAATAAGCACTGGATACACACATTTTGGTGTTGAGCTCACTCTACCTGAGGGGATTCCACTTTCAGCAGCAGGCGTGTATACTGGTTTTCTCAACCTAACCAAGGGAGGTGATGTTGTATCCTCACTTGAGATCAAATACTTCATCATGTTGTTTGGCGGCAGGATGATGGTTGATATGGAACATCACTCGACTGATGATGTGGACCAACCGTCCTATTATGGATATTTCACAGAATACCTGAGGGAGAAAGGTATGGTTGTATCCGAGTTCGGTGATTCGGAGGATTATGCCAGGAGCTACATTGACCTTAGTACAATATCTAGCGCGGATGTATTCACTATTATGGATACTGAGACCACGTACACTCAGGGTGAGATTGCAGCAATTCATTCCTTTGTTGAGAATGGGGGAACTTTGTTGGTTTTTTCTGAGTCATATAATCAGACAACTGGGGTAGCATCATTTGCTCTTGATGATTATAATTCGATTCTTGAACCATTTGGTATTCTATGCGAAAGACGCTCCATTGGATTTGGTCCAAATAACAAGGGCGTACTCTATGGAGCCAATTACAGCGGCTCTGTTGAAACAGACCCCTTGATGGATGGAGTGAGTAATCTCTATGTCGTTCAGGGCAGCACCCTAAGTGTTGATACCAGTGTTTCTAATGCAAGAGGGTTGTTCTGGGAAGATAGTGAAAAGACCCATGCAATTGTTGCAACTGCAGAGTATGGGAGAGGAAAAGTGTTTGTGATATCTGATGGTTCTACTCTCTATGATGATGTACTCTATGACGCTATCAATTTGGGAGCAGACAATCTTAGACTCCTGAGAAACCTAGCCACAGCTATTGTACCAGAAGCTCCCAGAATATTTGATGTGGAGCTCCAGGTTGGTGAGTTCGGTCAAGCAGCGAATGTTACGGCTTATGTCTTTGATGAGGATCTTGAAAGTGTTACAATGAGTGTCATTGGACCATCTGGCGTAAACCTCACTGGCATTATCACTGAAGAATTTGGTTACAGTTTCTCGAGTTCATTCATCTTCATTGGCGGAGGTTTCTTCTCAATACAGGTTGAAGCCACCGACTCAGCTGGAAATCTCAGGCTATTCCAAAAGACTATCTTGATACCAGTGGATGTGGCAGATGACGTTGTTATCCTTACAATCATCTACTCGCTCCTGGGAGTAGTTGGAATTGGACTTAGTTATGTTCTACTTATTCGAGTCCGAAGCCGACCGAAGGCACCACCGCGACCTGTAGAGCCGCAGCAGGTTGAAGAAGAGTGGGAATTACCTCCACCATCTATCGAATAGGTCCGAAAGTTGATTCCAAATACTCTCGCAATCTTTCGTGCCGCGGTCTAAGAAGTGGTTTCTCCCTCAGCTTTACACCAGTTTCAACTCGGTCAAATATTTCATACCCAAGACGAGCACCCATTCGTGTTGAAATCACCTGACCACCTATGAGTCGACCGTCATCTGATGTCACCAGTGCAGCCTTGGCAAATTCACTGGGATCATCAAAGTATTGGACAACGGGCTTTAGACCCATCGCTTTTGCTGTAGTTGATGAATGTCCAACCACCACAATATCTGTATTGAAGATACGGTCGTATTGAAAACGAAGCAGTAAGTCATCATAGATTTTTTTCCCACCAGCAACAATTACACCAGCTTGCCTACCAGCTCTTGCTGCGGTACTACCAATTGGAAGAAGCATTGGCTTCCCAGTGAGTGAATCCTTCATCTCTACACAATCACCCACAGCAAAAATATCATTCACAGATGTCTTCATCGTTTCATCGACAACAATTCCACCAAGTTCACCTATCTCCAGTCCAAGTTTCTTTGCTAGTTCAGTATTTGGTCTTACACCAGTCATGAAGAGAACTGCATCAGCATCTATCCTCTTATCACCAAGGACGATCCCTTCCACCTTCTCTTCGCCAATCACCGACGTCGGTGACATACCTATGTGGACTTTCAGCTTGTCTGGCAGTCTTGACCTAAGCTCTAGACTCATTGGTTCCTCGAGTTGTTTTCGCATGAGTCTAGACCGGATGACTATGTGAACATCCTTACCTAGTGCAAGAAGCCTCTCAGCAGTTTCGAGACCACTGAATCCAGCACCTACAACAACTATGGATTTCATACCAGATAGCTGTTTTCCTATTAGGCTAGTGTCAGCCATCGTCTGAATGGTAAACACTCCTGGCAGATCTGTTCCCGGTATTCTAGGGACAGCAGGAATTCCTCCTGTGGCTAAAACAAGTCGGTCATACTTTATTTTCTTCAGTCCATCGGATCCGTCAATATGAATTTCTTTAGCTTTTGAATCTCCACCAACAACATGCGTTCCTGTGAGAATGGAGATGCGCTTCTTTGCGAGTGCTTTGAAGGACCAATCTTCAATCTTGAGGTCAGATGTATTAGGAGATTCGAGAGCCATTGACGCTCCAGGCTTTTGGTGTGACTCCAATGTTTCTTCAGTAATGATTATGATTTCCGATTCAGAGTTGAACATCCGTGCAGTCACTGCAGCAGCTGCTCCACCTGGACCATATCCGACGATTATAATCTTCAAGTAGGTTCACCTCTTCGACGCCGCAACAGCACAATTACACAACAACCCACCAATATTGCGGCTCCTGCAATAATCACTGTATAGTCCTGAACAACGGTAAGTGTAGCGAACTGCAACTCTGTGCCAGGTACTCCCTGCCCTAAAGCAATTGCGTAGACTTCGTGAGAACCCAGCTGGAAGTAGGAGGGTGATATTTCGAACTCGTACACTCCAGTACTGCTTGTAAGGGTGAAGTTTAACCATGTACCAATTTCAGAGTGGAATGCAACATAGACCAGTGAAGCAAGGTTGAAACCTTGCAGAACCAGTTCCCCTGAGATTAAGTCACTCATCAAGAAACCAACTCTTATGATTGATTGGTCCAAGACTGCGTTTGTAAATACAAGTTGAGGTCCTATCTGTGTAGATAGTAAGACAAGAGGCAAGTAGAGTGTAAAGGTTTCAGAGGTGATGTTCACAGATAGACTATTGAGATAGGGCGACCCAATCAAGTTCTCGGGAATTGTTATGGCAAAATCGCTGACATTATCTCTTGATGATGAAGTGAGTACCTCAAGCGCCCCGTTTACCACTGCCCAGGACACAGTCCTATTAGACTGTGAGGAGTCCCGATCGCTAGTCGTGAGGTGGATGACCATTGAGCCATCAGAGAACTCCAAAAACAAGTCCTCTATTACTGGTAGAAGAAGGTCTGTCAGCACGCCAGGACCAGCCACATCAATGTTGGACATTGTGGTATTATGTGTTCTTAGAGTAATGACTCCACGAGAACCAGGATTAATACCTTCAAGTCTTAGCATAACACTAGTCGAATCAATCCAGAAGTGAGACACCAGAAACGAGGGAATATAGTCACTGCCATTCCAACTGTAGACATCAGCAGACCCTTCTGTAATATTAACAGCAATATCAGCCCCATTCAGACCAGTTCCAATATTCGAATCCAAATCCCATTCAACACTTAGTACATCAGAACCTTCAAGGTCTGGAATATCTCTCATTAAGACTGACAGTCCAATTGTATCATTATCTACAAAGAACTTGGAGCCTAGAATGTCATTACCTCCGAAAGCTGTCGGGTCCGTGGGATCAGCAAAGAGATCCTCAACTCCGGTCCAAGCAGAGATTGGTGAGCCATAATTACTTGGAGCATCCAGTACTTGGATGACCGACCAGAGTACATCAACGAGTCCATGCCCCCAGTATGGTGATGCCGACTCGAGATGCGAAGATTGACCACCAGCGCCATTCACTAGCGCGGAGTAGGCAAGCCACAACGAGTCTTGCTGGGATGCCTGACAAATAAGTGCCAAAACACCTGCAACATGTGGGGAGGCCATACTTGTCCCATCCTTGAGATTCCAGAGACTAACAACACTATTGCTTGCTGCAGTAATGTCATCACCTGGAGCTGCCACAGTTGGTTTGGGAGAGCCATCAATCCGAGGACCCTTACTTGAGGATGACATAATGTTTGAAGATAACTCGCTGTAGGCAGCAACAGTGACCGCAAAATCAGCAGTCCCTGGTGAGCTTATCGTCCGCCCCGAGTCAAGCGCAGTCTGAAAGACCAAATCAGTGGTTTCCCATTGTCCATCCCAAGCATATCCATCGATCCAGACTTCCTCTCCCAATTCATTTGTAACAGTGACATTCCAAACACCATCTGTCCAAAAATGTTCAGTAGTAGAAATCTGGATTATCACACTGTTTATGCCTCTGATACTAAAATCTGTAAACACATAGGCAGACAAGCTCTCAGTATCAAGAGCCCACGATTGCTCTGCAATGTCAGAGAAGGCACCCAAATCTATTGGTTCGCCAGCTGGAGGTGTCAAAATCACGTGCTCATCATTATCGGAGGAATGCCATAATAGGCTCAGGAACGAGTAATCAGGAGGTGTACTTACATCCATTCGAGCAGAACCCTGACCACCTGGAGCGGCGGAGAATCGGGCATGTTTGTTCTTGTCTCCGAGGTTTCCCGCTGCGGTAACTGTCATTACTCCATGTCTTAAGAAAGCCTCATCAATAGCCAGATCTTCAGGGTCGGTCCCATCCAAAAAGCCAAGATAGGAGGAGAATGACATATTGATGATATCAGCACCATTTTCAATCGCAAAGTCAATTCCATCGAGGATGTCAGCAGACTGGAGTTGACTCTTGATAATGATGAGGTCAGCCCCAGGAGCAACGCCAACATAGGAGGTCATCCCTATCTGACCGCCTGCGATAGTGGAAGCCACATGGGTTCCATGCCCTTGATGGTGCCAGTCTGTCACTGATACAGCCTCAGTAAGATTGACCCCTCGAACATAGACATCGGAGTTCTCTTGGTCATAGAGGATGGCAACTTTCGGGACATCTAACAGAACAACATTCTCAACACCCAGGGTTATGAGATTATCATCATTCGCGTCAATACCACTAATCCATCTATCTCCAGAAGCATAGCTAAATCCTGCATTACCATCAGTGTTTATGTACATGTAATCAGATGCATAGCTGAAATCCGGATCAACTGTAGGAGTATTCACAATTGCTCGTATGGGTCCTTCATCAGGATCTTCATTCATGTCACCATCGAGGTCTACATAGTAATGACCTCCGGCATCACGTGTCTGATACTCTCCAGGGGATGCACGCCAGAAACTCGGATGCGTCCAGAATGCTCCAGAGTCTATCACAGCTACTGTGACTCCTGAACCATTTATGGCCCCACCATCCTTCTTCAGGTTAGTCCAGACCTCATCCGCTTTAATCGCGGGAACTGAAGATGAGAGTGATGGTATATACTGCTTTGTCCCAGATGTGGCTCGAATAAACCCGAGATTAGAAATAGCCTCCAAAGCCCGGACATCTTTCACTTCAACAGAGTAAATCCTCCCAACATTGACAATCGAGGAACCTCGTTTTACAAAGGATACACCCTGACTCTCAGCCCATGTGATATCAGCATCTGTGAGCAAATCCTCGAATTCAAGAAGTGCACTGGTTTTCGTCGATGTTTTAGATATCTCCATTCTGAGACGTGATTCAATGATGGGATTGCGTGAATCAATAACAGATGTCAACTCGAGTCTTGTTGCAGCTGATGCAGGCATAAGGAACATTGGTATGAGTAAAACTACTAGAATGAAGTATCTCCGGTACATTTGAGTCCCTCTGTGGTGGATATCAGATGTTCTCATTTGCTAACCTGATATGTTTTTGTGTTTAGTCTACCAAAACATCCAATACAACAATCGAACAAATGCCAAAAAGCGTGGGTATCTTGAGTGGAAAGGAATTGCCAACAGAATTTGCAATGCTTTTTGATGATAGGATGGTTCCTTGGGAAGAAATCATCGAGCGTGTCAGGAAGCAGCGCAAGCAGGGAATGAATTCATTCGAGGTCTTCACAGACGTCGTCATTGACCTAGCGACAAAAGAAAGCATGAAGGAAAAGCCCAATCCAAGCATTCTCGTTCTTGGACTTCACGCTTGTCTTGTGAGAGGGAGACTAGCAGAAGCTCTTTTCCTCTCAACTGACTCTGAAGATATCAGAGTCCTGAGCCTTCGCGCAATCGTTCTCTTTGTGCTCTCAGACATAAACGAGCTGAAGAATGTTGTAAATGTCATTGAATCAAAAGTGTCAGAAACCTCTCCCGCAGTCGATCAAGTAAGGCTGAGCACAGCACGTGTCCTTTTTGCCGCGGTTGAACAAGACACAAGTGTCATTGTCTGCATCATGGAGTTTGATAATCTTCTTGAGGAAAATCCCGAACAGGTTGAAGAGCCACTAGTTGAAACTATGTTCACACTCTATGTTGTGGGTACTCTATTGTTTCAAATTGGCCAAGCATCTCGTGCCTCTCGTGTTGCAGATACACTTGAGAAGATGGCTAAAACCCAGAAGCATAAGATGTTCAAGGCACTCGTCGAGAATCTAAAGGGGCATATTTGCAATTTACAGGGCAACTTTTCAAAAGCAGAGAAACACTATCTTAGGCTCCAGAGAATTAGTACAGAGATGTCTTTTGAATTAGGAATTGCAATGGCGTTGAACAACCTTGGAACATTGAGAATCAACTCATTACGATTTGAGGATGCCCTGCAGCTTTTCCAAAAATCCTACGAGATGATGAAGGTTGAATCTACCAAGATAATTAGTCTAGCAAATCTTGGTGAGATATCTTCAATCTTGAATAGATACAAGGAAGCTGAGGGATATCTGAAGGAGGGGATTCGACTTGAGAGGAAAACTCAGCGTGGTATAATTGAAGTATACACGTGGTATGCCATTATTCTCTCGAGAACCGGACGATTGAAGGAAGCAAAAGAGTACCTTATGATTGCGGAGGAGTTAGCACACTCTGGTGAGAAGCCCCTTCAGAAGGGTGCGTTTCTCTTTGCAATGGGCATCTATGAGTTCGAGAGCAACAGATTTGATAATGCAATTCAGACATTTGAAGAACTGCTTTCACTAGCAAAGGAAAATGAAGCCTTTGAGTATCTTATACGAGCAGAATTAGAGCTAGCATCAACCTATGTAAAGGCATTCATGCAGTCGGAATCCACGGAGCACTTTTCTAAAGCAGCCTATCATTTGAATGACCTGATTACTCTTTCTGATGAACAAGGCCTACAAGCATTGCTTTGTGAAGCCCTCCTTATTCGAAGTGATATGTTCTCAATTGCTGAACAAAGGGCAAAGGCTCGAAGCGACTTGGACCGAGTAATGAGTATTGCATCATTCATCGATGACTCAAGGTTGAAAACCAAGGCAAAATCAAAAATCAAGATATTGGCATCTGATGAAGCAGCAGTTCTGAAGTTGGAACGAGCTGACTTGACAAAATCGCTGAATCGACTCACAGGATTCAAACCTGTAGTGGAACGTCCAAAAGAAGTTCCATCGCCAGACCTTCATTCACTGATAGTAATTGACAGAGGATCGGGCTTGCCAGTCTTTGTCTATCATTTTGATGCAACCCTTCAGATGGATAGTTCTATATTTGGAGGGTTTCTATCAGCCATAACTGCATTCTCCGATGAGCTTCTAGGTGACAAAGCGCTCCTGAGATCGATAACTCATGAGGGTTTCACTGTTCTTATGGAATACACGTCTGAGAGGATAATAACACTAATAGCTGATCAGGAAACCTTTGACATACGTTTTACATTACGAACATTCAGAGATCGTTTCAACCAAACATATCCATCTTTGACCGACCATCGTGGAGTTGACACAAAGGAGTTTCGTGGAGCAGAATTACTTGTAAAGAAAACATTCTCAGGAACGGGACTTACACAAGAAAAATAGCGAATATTGGCAGGCTTATAACCAGAATTGAAAAGGAAAGAGTCGGAGTTCGATTGATGACAAGCCATGAAGAGATTCTCAAAATCCTGCGAAAAGGTGAGAATCAAAATACCGAGTTTAAGCGGAAACTCACTCGGTCTGATCTCAAGACAGATCGTCGACAGAAATTAGTCACACGCATTCGATTCATGACTTGCGAGAGTCCCTTTGAGGCTCGTTTTTTAGTGGGCATTGAGGATATCGGGGGGAAGGAATGGAAAGCTATTGGGATATCTGAGAATTCACTGAAGGCATCAGAGCATATCCTCGCAGAACTATGTGAGGAAGCGGCTGTTGAGATTGTGGAACAGGAGAGAATCGAAACAGCTCAAGGGATGGTTGGGTCTTATCTTCTGAAGAGACTGGCAGCACCTGAGATAAAGGAAACCTGTTCAATCAATGTCGCGGGAAGGGTCAACTCTGGAAAGTCCAGCCTAATAGGTGCGCTTGTCACTGGACGTCCGGACAATGGAAGTGGTAGTGCAAGATCGTTTCTCCTCACACATCCACAAGAAATTACACGCGGACAGACTGCTGACATTCATCTTGCTTTCATGGGGTTCGATGAGAAAGGAGCCACAGTGTATCCAGACAACCCGTTGAACAAGCAAGACACTGCCAGGGTTCTTGATCAGTCGGTGAAGATCATTACATTCTTTGATGCACCAGGTCACAGGGAATACAGCAAGACAATGATCAGATCCATTCTTGGTGCGGACGCACAATATGGACTTGTTTTGATTCCTGGTCCTGAAGAAGCGTATCTGATTCGACAACAGGAAGAAACCTATGGCGTTCCAAGATTGGATGAGATAACGAGAGAGCACATGATTCTGATGGCTAATCAGGGAGCTCCCTTCATTATCATGATATCAAAGATAGACAGGACCAGCCCCCAAGATCTTGAGCTTGTGATGGATATTGTCAGGAAAAGCCTGAAGGATGTAGGACGTATCCCAGTTTCTGTCCGGTCTCATGATGAGATACCTCCAGTAGTGAGAGAGCTAGCAAACGAGGTGATTGTGCCAATATTCTTAACCTCATCACTGGAGCTAGAATCACTATCGCTAATTACTCATCTACTTAGATTACTACCAGCAAACTCAAACCAAAAAACATTGACGGATCCAGCTCGTGCCTTCGTTGACAAAGTGTATAGAGGCATCAAAGGTACAAATGTTGTGGTGACAGGAACGGTAAAGTCAGGAGTGTTCAAGAAAGGCCAAGTGTTGAAAATCGGGCCAGATGGAAGTAATGAGTTCCAGGAGGGTCGTTTGTTCAGTATTGAAATGTTCAAGAAACGAATTAGTACTGCAAAAGCAGGGGACCTCTTTGGTTTCGACATCAAGGATATTGATAAACATCTTGTCAGACGGGGACAAATCATTATAGATCCCGACATAGACCCAGAGAGCTGTAGAACCTTTGAGGCAAACATTGTCGTCACGCGTCACCCTACAAAAATCTCTGTAGGCTATGCTCCTGTCCTACAGGCTCACACCATCCAACAGACTGTGATCCTGAAGAAAATCTATGATGCGGAGTATCTCAGCGTAGGGGATTTTGCCCGAGTCAGACTGGAGTTCATGTCCTCCCCTGAAGCGTTGCGTGTTGGTGACAAGATAGTCCTTCGAGAAGCGAACACAAGAGCAATTGGAACAGTGATAAAGATGGTCAGATGACTCCATCAGTCCAAGTCACAATAGCTTCAGCTGAAAATGAATCCTCGCTTCGTAGGATCTTCTTCTCTGAAATGACCCTATGAATTGGCCAAAGAGATAATCCTTCTGCGATGACTTCATCAAAGAGTCCAGATCTCCAAGTTGATGGAGCTGAAACAACAGCTATTGAGTCAGAATCAGTCACAAAGGTTGTGGCTTCAAGACAGGTTCTCTGTACCACAGAGCGAATTATATCAGACTCACCCTGAACCAAATATTCCATATCAATTCCAATATGGTTGAAGTCTGGCAGAAAGACGATTTTCCCAGTTTTTAGAAGCATGTCTACAATCTTCGGAGAGCCTACTAAGGTGTTGGTAAGGATATCAAGCTTGCCAAGACTGAGACGTTCGAGTACTGCGGTTTCCTTTCCCTCCAATTCTGCCCTAGAAAATGCAATGGATGTTTCAAAGGTAGAAGTAGGTTTCTTACTAATGCCAAGACTTGTAATGACCCGTTGCAAGATGTTCTTCCCGTGAGAGACCAATCCACCAGAAGTGGGATAGATGTCCTCAAGATTCAGATAATACTCCATAGCAGTCAATGGAGCGCCTTCTTCCATGCCTATCCTGAGTGTGCGAATATCATTGTTGTCAATAAATGAAACGGATGCCCAATCGTTAATCGATGGTAGTCCATAGGACAGGGAGATGTGATTGTCCAGTGATGAAGTATCGCATATCACACGCGGAGCAAGGTGAATTGACTCGAGTGTATTTTTACGGGAACTCAGTTTTCTCGTGTCTGAGAGTGTCTGACAGAACTTAGAGAGGACATGATATTCTTCAGTCCCGATTGAAACCCTCATGCTATTGTGGATGATATCGAAAGGAGTCCTCAAATCAGAGTGTTGAGGAGCATTCTTCG
>JAEORX010000068.1 GCA_016840685.1 Candidatus Thorarchaeota archaeon | reverse complement strand
GCGGATCCCTTTCTAGCTGCAGAGTTAATCGTTGAATGGGCATCCGAAGCATGCATTATCACTCTTGGTAAGAATGGCAGCTTGGTATATGATGGTGAAGACTTCAGCATCATCCCATCTTATCCTATTGAAGAAGTTGATTCAATGGGCGCCGGAGCTGTGTATTTGGCCGCTTTTGCTATTAAGGCAATAGACAGCAACCCCCTCATCGATTGTGGTGCATATGCCTCTTCAGTTGCAAGCATTAAGGTTGAGCATAAATGGATGGACTTTTTCTTTCAAAAAACAGAGATTAACTCGCGTACAACTGAAATTCAAAGACTAATTGAAACTCGATAGTCATATGCTTATGCAGTTATGTCAAATACCAGGTCAATTGTTTTACCAAGAAATGCTTTGGCTTCGACCATTGCCTTACTTCCCTTCTCAGTAATTGCGTAATACTTCCTAGGCGAATCATCCTTCTTCTGCTCCTCAATGAGACCATCCTTTGTAAGACGATAGATTATGGCATATCCGCTAACAGTGGCTGGCGAAAACCCGAAGCGCTTTGTGATGAGTTCCTTGATTTCATATCCATAGTGAGGGCGTTCTTGTAGTAGTCGAAGAATATACATCCAAAGCATCTCTTTGGTCAGTTTATTCACAAGTCTTGTCATTGCTTTCGGTTGCTGACCAGGATTGGATATGTCGTCGTCGGGCATTATCTGACCTTCCTTTCGAATTCTGAGATTATTGCCGCCAGAGCATGGCTACTAAGATAACTCTTCTTCCCGAGAGAGATTCTCTGAATATCAAACTGAGATATGACAGCCAATGACTGGGAATCGAAGCCTCTATGGTCTCCAAGCATAAAACTGTTCTGCGTGGTATGAAAACACGATTGACAGTCTGATAGACTAGCACCCGATTCATCCAAGACCCAGAGTTTTGCATCTTCGTCCTGAATTAGGTGCCTAACGACCTCCCCTAGTGTCCCATCTGAAACATGCACATAACTTGGGGGTCGTCCCCTCAATGATTCTCGAACCACCAACGCCCATCCAACCTCGCTATGAGGAGCTTGATTTTGTGGATTCCTAAAAGTCAAGATCTTCTCAGTACCAATCACTGCGACCATTTCTAGATTGGACTTGCTCCAAGATTTTGGACCCCATTCAAAACAGGCTGCAAGGTCTCTACAGAGAACATCTATTCTTCTACCAGAGCCTGGTAGATCCTGTAGAAGAAAGTCGCCTCGTGGCGAAACCTGAGGGAGAATCTGCACAAATCTAAGCATGGTGGTTTCTGGCATCTGGAATACCAGCTCTATGGTTGCTGTTCGGATGAACTGATAGTTTCTTCATGGAACGCGTTCATGTTGCGATTGAAATCAACGACCTCGACTCGGTACTGTCCTCCTCTCAGAGGCTTGCCTGATATGTACCCTTCCCGCGTGAACTGCACAGCTCACGCAGTAGTATGAGGTTACCCTCTTTGTCTGGATATAACTACCCTGTTGTCTGAGTTCGCGAGCAAGTTGAGGCTCAACAGCTGAAACTCTCTTAGTGTACTTCTTTGCTTTATCAGCTGGCACAAGACGACCACACTTCGAGCACTGGACGGTTCCTGACTTACCCGAACTGCCTTTACTTCTGCCACCAGATTTCCTTTTTTTACCCAATTTCTAAATCCACCATGACTGATTATGAGCCTGCAGTCCGGGTGGCCTTAAAATCTTGTTCATGTCACCCTCTAGAAGTGGCTTATTCGCCTTACCAATAGGGTTCAATGGTTTCGAGTACTTTCTCGATAACCTCTTTATTCGCATCTATGATGTGTTGATAGATTTCTCTCTCAATTTGATCATCAAGCTTTGGAAGGTCCTTTCCTCGAAGGCCGTCCAGACTCGCCCTGATTGATGGACCGAGGGTGAAGGGATTATATCCCCCCTCTAGAGCCCATACAGACCCCCTTGCATTGATTTCATCCACAAGTTCATTGATCAAGATACCAAACCTCCAATAGACCTGTGAATCAATATCCATATTTCCTACAGGATCAGCATAGTGTGCATCGTAGCCTGCTGAAACCATAATGATATCAGGTCTGAATCTCTTAACAGCTGGTCCGATAACTCTCTCAATCGAAGTTTCGTATGAGGCATTTGGTGATGTTTCAATGAGAGGTATATTGATGTTTGTCCCCTTTGCATCTCCATATCCTACTTCAGCATAATGTCCTTGACCAAAGTTCTCGTAGTCATACTCATGAATAGAGATTACCTGTACATCTGGATTGGTATAGAAAATTTCAGCTGTACCATTTCCAAAGTGGTCATCAAAGTCAATAATCGAAATCCTGTTGATATCATTCTTCTTCAAAAGCCTGTGAGTCGCTATGGCTACATTGTTGAAGTAGCAAAGACCCATTGAATTTGATGATGTAGCATGATGACCAGGCGGTCGCATCAATGAAAAGGCATGCTTTACCTCCTCTGAAACCACCATTTCGGTCCCCTTTATTGCACCACCCACTGAGAGTGATGCTGTTCTGAATAGGTCTGGACTTGCATAGGAAGCTTCACCAAGCTGGCCACTACCAATGTCCGACATTATTTCGACAGATTCAATCAAATACGCTGAATGAACCAAACGGATATCCTCTACCTTGGCTTTTGGTGATTTAACTCTTAGAGTATCCTCCAGTATTCCATGTTGCTCAAGGTATCTTTCAGCCATTTGTGTTCTAAGTGGGTTCTCAAAAGATTCCAAGTGCGGTTTTGGAAATGGCATCTTATGCAAGCTAGACTTTGGATGTGAGATGAAGGCAATCTTATCCTTTGACACGATGGTTCACTGAGGAAATTCTAGGTCGCCGTCCTTAACTTTTGTTATTTTCTCGAGAAATGAATGTTCAACTGGTAAAACATACCTATAGAGCACGTTGAGAACCTTTTGGGAAACGTGACTGGTATCATAGATTCTCTCCAACCCTTGAACTCGATTGTCTTCAAGAAATGACTCTACTAGTTCCTTTGGACTACACCACTGTCTCTCTTCTCTTGTCCATAGAAATCCATCTCGTTCTTCAATCTCTGAATGACTCTTCCTGAACTCCTCTGCTGCTTCAACAAGGTCTACCGGAGGTCCTCTTCGCACATAATACTTGGGAATCTGAGGATTCTCCACTAGTAGACCAATTGAATATGTATCGCCCTCAAAGTACACCTCTACCATGACTTCACCAAACCTTGATTCTCCAGTCCTCTCAGTCTGAAGGGTACCTTGGACCTTGCTTGCCACACGATATAATTTGTCCCGTAGAATCGTGTAGTGCCTCGATCCATCTGATTTGAACTCCCATGAGAATGCATGCTCCATCAACCATTCAGGTAGTGGTTCGATAGGAATGGGACTTTCAAGCATAATGTCCAAAACCTCATTGTTGTTATTATTGATTGATGCCTGTCTTAGTTGACCTATCCGATATTTTACCCATTCATATGCTCGAGGAGTGAAGCTTGAAGCAATATTTCGCTGATGATCTGTGGGATCTATTAATATGATGTAATCATCCCGAAAAGCTAGTATTTTCTTTAGTTCTTCCAATGAACGATTCAATGGGTCTATAGGTTTACTATCCAGTTCTTCCAATGCACGCAGAGAATTGTCCAACGATTCAGAGGTGATAGCTAATATTTCTAGTGCCACTCCAGTGATACCCATCCTTCCAACTGCACATTTGTCCCCGTAAGCATGACTTGCCCTGACAAAGGACTTCAGTATTCTCGCATCATCTCTCTTCGCATCGGTAAGCAGTTTAGCAATATGACGTGTGTGATGCACAGTTCTATCAACAGCTGTGATTGGACCTTTTTGTGAGAGATACTTTGTATCAATGTCGAAACATCCAAGAATATCAATCTCGAGTCCCATCATTCTTAGCGACAGATACGGATGCTGTGAAAATGCACGTTGAATATTAGACGTGTCCAATTCGGTCACGGCTGGTTTGAACCAATTTTTGACCATATTGTTCATCAAGAGATCAAGATTGGCATGTTTCCTATTCTGCGGTTTTTCGAGAATTTCTGAGTAGTCTTCTGGTATGAGTCCAACAAACAGGTCTATGTCTGCTGCGCCACGAAGTTGAGTCTGTTTTTTTCCAGTTGAACCCTGCGCTTCGATGAATGAGTATGAATATAATTGAGAAGAGGGATGATGAGCCAGCGCAAGTATAAGGGAATCAATAACACTTCTCTGGAGGTCTAGTTCCTTCTGAGTTGGTGTGATTGTTTCCAATACACGTCTTCTATTGCTTTCGGTAAGAATTGGTTCCAAGCTACTGACCTACAAATCAAGTTAAACTAGATGCTATGAATGTTAGCCTCACCTTTGTAAGCTCCTTGCCTCTAGCTTTAAAGCGAACATCTAATCTAGACATAGTAGTGGTGGATTGATTGACAAAGTTGATTCCCATTGCAATTACAATCCTTAGGTGCGCTGATCGTTACTTATTCATCGAGAGAAGTAATCCTCCCTATGAGAACCTCTGGAGTATGGTCGGCGGCAAAGTAAGATTGGGGGAACATATACGTCGTGCAGCCATTAGAGAGGTTATGGAAGAAACTGGAGCACCAGAGCTGACCAACTACCAGTATCGTGGGTTTGTGTCAGAGCGTCTTATTGAACCTGATGGGTCACTGTCTTCTCACTTCTTGATTTTTGTGAGCTATGCCGAGATACCTTCCTTCCAAGAAACTCATCGCGAAGGAAATCTTGCCCTCTTCTCTTTAAGCGACATACAGTCTTTGAAGGAGCAATTTCTACCATCAGATTATCAGATGTTCATGTGTTTCAAAGAAGCTGAGTCAACTGGGTCAAGTTACGAGGCTGAGCTACTGCACAATACAACAGGGTACCAGTTAGTCTACTACAGAGAGGCTTGTGATGAAATTCGGAGAAATTGAAATAAATCCCTTAGCAGCAGAAAGTCTAGGTACTCGCTCTTTATGTACCCACGTTAGGACACCGGATGTTAGCCTACTCCTGGACCCATCTGCTGCACTGGCAAAAAGATACAATCTGGAACCCCACCCGTTTGAATACCTAGCCCTAAGGAACACTCTTGAAGAGATATTGACTATTGCAGAAGATTCTGATGTCCTATCGATATCTCACTATCACTATGATCATGTTAGACCAGGTTTTGAGAACCACCTCTACAATCTGAGCACAATGAATGAACGTCATAGGATGTTTACTGACAAGGTAGTTCTAGCAAAGGATAATCGTGAGAATATCAATCCTTCACAGAGACGACGAGGATTCTACTTTGAAAAGGATGTAAAAGATGTAGCGACTAGGATTGAATGGGCTGATGATAGGTCGTATAGATTCAATGAAACACGAGTGACTTATTCCCCGCCGCTTCCTCATGGTCCTGCATTATCTCAACTTGGTTTTGTGTTAGCTACACTTGTTGAACACGCTGATAGGCGTTTCATGTTCGCTCCTGATATTCAAGGTCCTCTTGTCCAGTCCACTCTCCAATACATTCTGCAAGCTGTTCCTGATATCCTAATAGTTGGTGGTCCTCCAATCTATCTCTCCAATTTCAAGAAGGAAGATGAAAAGACAGCTCAGAACTCCCTAGTCGTCCTTGCATCCACCATCCCGACTCTTGTGGTTGACCACCATCTTTTGAGAGAAAGGAAGTGGAAGGACTGGATTTCCCCGGTTGTCAAGACCGCAAAAAACGCAGGTAACAAAGTATTGACTATGGCTGAGCTCGCAGGTAAACAAATCATGACTCTTGAAGCTAGTCGTGAGGAATTATATAGAACTCATCCACCTAGTGTGGAGTTTCTGAATTGGACACACGCAACCGATGAATTCAAAATCAGACATCCTGCACCAATCAATGACTTAGAATAGTAGAAACCACAAAACATCTTATTTGATTGATGGGCTTCTCGTTCATGGTCTGGACCATCACGACCTACTGTAAACGTAGAGTCAGTTGTCATGCTTGACACTGTAGAGGTGAACTTTTCATTGGAAGATATTGAAGGCGCATCCACAAAGGCACTTCTTGACCGCTTTAAGAAGGCGGTAGGTAGCGCCGATGAATGTCTCAACAATGAAGAGTTTCAACAAGCAATGGCGCTCTACTTTGATGCAAGTCAATCAGCAGATGAGATGACCCAACGTTTTCTCAGCCTTTTAATCAAGACAGCACCAAGTACTGCACATAAGACACTGCTTGTAGAGGTTCTAAGTTGGAGATTGCGTTATTTTACAGCACAGTACGATTACCATCTTGCAGTAGCCCAGACCTTGTCTGGTCTGCCCCGAGAAGAATGGATTGCAAGATTGGAAACTATTCTTGTTCTTTCTCAGAGCTTAGTTGGAATGATACTACCCATCTACAATCAAGACGCTGACCCCATGATAAGAGGGAGAATAAAAGATCTCTTTGATGACTGGATAACTGGAATCAGAAATCTCATACTCAATTTGCGTTCATGGGGAATGGCTAGTGCACAAGCTTCTCGAGTTCTTGAGTGGGCGATGGACAACGGAATTGGCTGACTGAACATAAGAGATTACTGCTTCTCCTTTCCATCCACAGCCACAATTGCTACTTCTGTGTCTGCAAGTTGATAATGGCTGTCAAGATAACAGATAAGATAATGATCCTTATGCTTTACAATAACAGGGACTGGAAATCGTTTGACATTCTTCAGGCTGTCTTTTGGAACCTCCCAGTAGATTGATTCCTTACAGACAGGACATTGCATCCATTTCAGCCCTTCAGCCATATGAAGTTCCACCTATGTAGGATTGGATGGGGCAGTTGTGAGTGTCAGCAATGGTACTAAAAACGTTTTCTAGGGGAACCCGTATCGAAACGACACTCCTGTTTACTACTCATCGTCAAGATCAATGTCCCATGCTCCCGGGTCTTCAAGGTCTCTACCCATAATTGGTCTTTTCCTTGTTTCCAAGGAAGAAATGTCAAAACGGTCAGTGTCAACAACCAGTTCATCAGAGAATTCATCCAAATATGCTGGTATGTATCCATTTTCAATCAATCTGACTATCAATTTCTTTAGTTGGCTTTTCTCGAGTCCAGTACTCTCCTCAAGACTTGCTAGAGTCACCGCCGCCTCTGACTCAAGAGATGTTCGTATGAATCCAACAAGAACTAATTCGAATGAATGTCTGAGTTTGCTGAGTTCTTCCCTATCAATCTCATAGGCCAAGACTGCTTCCAAGAGCTTGTTAGCATCTCCAAAACGATATTCAGCTAACATCAGAGCAAGATCGATGAGTCCTGTGACCTCTCCTTTTGTTACCATGATGACTGCATCAATCAGTTGTCTAGATAGATCAATGTCTCCACCAGTGATAGCACAGAATGCTCCATCTAGTAGTAAATATGGATCCTTCTTCTCCTGAGCTGCAGAAACATAAGCCTGAGCTGCAATCTGACTATCAATTTCAAACTTCTCATGTTCCCCTTGTCTTATCCAAGAAGCACTAGCATTTGTCATCATCAACGCGGCTTTAGCATATTCCTGTGCGAGCATCCCGTGTTCGTATGCCCGTTCATACGCTTGAGCCGCTCTTGAGAATGACTCCCAATTTTTCCAACAATCTCCCACCCTTTGAAAGAGAGTCATTGCCTCATTGTTTTTCCCTGACTCAGCCAACTCATCAGCCAGTTTCTCAAGTTTTTGGCACTCAGACTGAGGCATGGTCATCCCGACTCCAAGATGGGATTAAATGGGTTATCTAATCAATCCGTCCCTCATGGTCAGAGTTCGTTTAGCAAACTTTGCGATGTCTTGATTGTGGGTCACAAGAACGACTGTCATCTTTCTCTCTCTGTTTAGCTGTGCGATGATTTTGAGAATGTTCTCGCCTGTCTTTGAATCTAGATTCCCTGTAGGTTCATCGCAGAACAGGATCGGTGGGTCATTCACTAGAGCCCTACCTATAGCTACTCGCTGTTGCTCTCCGCCAGAGAGCTGTTTTGGAAAGTGATCTCGCCTCTCCAACATGTCAACCTCTCGGAGCACAGAAAGTGTTCGCTCCTCCTGTTCCTGCTTTGTCATATCATTTCTGGGCCAGAGTACAGATTCAATGTTCTCATATGCGGTGAGATTCTCAACCAGTAAAAATGATTGAAACACAAAGCCAATCTTCTGAGCACGCACTTTTGGGAGGTCTCTTTCGCTAATCAGTGTGACATCAACTGCATCAACAAGAACCCGACCGGAAGAAGGTGCTTCTAGACCTGACATAACATGTAACAGTGTGGATTTCCCACAACCACTTGGTCCAAGTATTGCTACAAAGTCACCTGCCTCTATCTGCAGATCGACATCCTTGAGAGCTGCGACAGTGTTCTTTCCTCTGCCATACTCTTTATTGACATCTTCAAGTTGAATTATTGGTCCTGCCATTTCTTATTCCTCCCTTAGTGCCCTCATTGGTGGGATTTGAGTTGCTCTCCACATGGATAACCCCAAACCTGGAAGCTGAGCAAGAATGATCCAGAAGAGTGTAATGAACATCGAAATCAGGTCAACATACAGGATCGACCAGATTCCCGTTACACTTGTGACTCCAAGGAAATACGCAGTCAATCCAAGAATCTCGACACTCACTTGGAATACCACAAGAAATGCGGTGAATGAAACAAGAATGACTTCTCCCATCACGAGGAGCATTACGTTTGAATTATCCCATCCTATACATTTGAAGATGGAGATATCTCGTCGTCTGAATTGGGATACTAGAATCGCGTATATCGTTGCTACAATGAATGCAAGCCCAACATATGACAAATCACCAGGGTTGATTGTTAGCCCTCGAGCAACAACGATATACAATATTGCATAGATTAGGATGAACGCCAAGACTCGAACTTTAGCTCGATATGCGAATTTGACGCTCTTGAAGAATATCCTGAAGTTCAAAGCATGTCCTCCCTATAACAGGCACTTTAAGCGACTCTCTCAACTCACTTTGCTTAATGTGTCTTGTGGGCATGAAACCCGTTTTTCTACTTATCATTCACCCTATTGATTGGACTTCCATCTTCTGGCCAAAGTTCTCTGCGAAGAAGGTCTCTGATTGCCACCCTTATTGCCTCACTTCTCGATGGATACATCCCAACTTCCACTAATTTGTCAAGACCATTGACATAGATATCACTCATTTTGACAGTAACAAGCTGCACGACTCATCACTCACTTAGGTGTTAACCCTGTCCTACCTAATATAAGTCGATACGAAGGAAAATGAACACGGCGCCAACTGCTCATTACATGATGTAGGAGAGTTAAGGGGTCAAGACATTCGACCCATAAAAGGCTAAATATGGTCAAAGTAAATTCGAACAAGGAAACCTGCGGGTGGAAGCAATCGGGCTCCCTATGTGATTCCCTATCATTGAGTGGAAAGGTGAGTATTTGAGTAGTAGCGGATTTGACTACATGCGTAAGGTCGTCATGATTGGCGCTGGAGGGAGTGGAAAAACCGCTCTAGTCAACCGCTTTCTCACACACAAATTCTCTGAAGAATACATTGTGACCATTGGGTCGCAATTCGCAGTCAAAACAGTAGAAGTGGAGGCTGCAAATGGTCGTAGTGTGGTCGTGAAACTTCTTGTGTGGGACCTTGCAGGACAACAACGCTTTGATTTCATTCGTGGAAGCTACTATCGTGGTTCAAAGGGGGCGTTGCTTGTCTATGACACTACACGAAAGAGCACGTGGTTAGAGCTACCAAAGTGGATTAAGGAAACTGAGGACTCCCTCGGGGAGAGAATTCCAATTATTCTTCTAGCAAACAAGGTGGACCTTGAAGAGCATCGAGTTATCACTCGCGAGATGGGTGAGGAATTTACACGAGAACAGAACCTCACAGGATATCTTGAAACAAGTGCACTCACCGGACAGAATGTTGAGGAAGCATTCAGCATACTTGCCAAGAGTTCTCTATCAATGTAGTCTGTCCTGTTTTATGCTATAACCAAAACCACTAAAACATGCAAGTTTTCGCACAAGACAAGATACAACGAGCGAAGTGAGTGTTATGACAAACACAGATCTTAATGTGGACTTTTTAGAACAGCTTTGTAATGCCTTTGGTCCAAGCGGGCATGAGGTTGAAACACAGAAAGTTGTTCATAATTATGGTAAGAAATTTGCTGATGAAATCCTCCAAGATGGCATAGGTTCCCTGATTTTCAAAAAAGGGAATAGTGGTCCAAAGATAATGATAGCAGGACATGTTGATGAGATAGGTTTTGTAATTACCAATATCAAGAAAGATGGATATCTGGAGTTCCACCAATTAGGAGGTTGGTGGGATCAGACTCTCCTTACCCAAGAAGTCCTGATACGTCCATTTAAGGGCGAAAAAATAGTTGGAGTCATTGGAGCTCCCCCACCTCATGTTCTCACACCTGAGATGCGGGACAAAGTTGTTACAAAGGATAAGATGTACATCGATATCGGATGCGCCACGAAAAAGGAGGTGCATGAGTTGGGAATTCGTGTCGGAGACCCAGCAGTCCCAGTTTCTTACTTCCGTACCATGAAAAGAAGCTGGAAAACGAAGAAGAATGATGATGAAGAGGAAGAACATCGTGATGTCACTCTTGCTGTGGCAAAGGCATTTGATGATCGCATTGGTGTGTTCATTGCGCTTGAGGCACTCCGTCGCATTTCTGAGAAGAAGATAGAACTCCCTAATACTGTCTTCTTCTGCTCCACTGTACAGGAGGAGGTAGGCCTTAGGGGAGCTAAGACCACAGCTCAAATGATCAAGCCAGATATTGGTTTTGCCTTAGACGTGGATATCTCTGGTGACTCACCCGGATCTGAAGGATTGGTCCAGAAGATGGGTAAGGGCGTGTCGATATCTGCTGGTGATGGATCTATGATTCCGAATCCAAAGTTTCGTAAGTTTGTGATGAACATCGCAGAAGAGAAAGGTATCAGGCACCAACCTGCATTCTTGAAATCCGGCGGCACTGATGCTGGTCAGATACACTTGGCAGGCATGGGGGCTCCATCACTGTTTCTTGGCATCCCAACACGGTACATTCACTCTCATCATGGAATGTTGGAGATTGGTGATGTTGAGAGTGCAGTACAACTTCTGGTCGAAGTTTTACAGCAACTTGACGAAAAGACTGTGAAGAGCTTCACTTCACTCTAGTTGAAGAGGAACAGCCTAGTACAACCTAGGCTGTTTCATGTTCTCCCTTTCAGAACGCACCTATCTCTCGCGCTTGCCTTCGATGAACTCATCAACACGTTTTCTTGCTTCAAAGTCGTCTATCTGGTACCGTGGGTGCTTGAAGCTATAGGAACTTATGCTTGAGAGTTCACCACCGATTCCTCTATCGAGAGCAATCTTCACTGCTCGTGCAACATCAATAATGACTCCTCCACTATTGGGCGAGTCTTGGACAGAGAGTTTCAGTTCCAAGTCAAGGGGTAAGTCTCCGAATGCTCGGGATCTCATAGTGATATAGCAGATCTTATTGTCCTGCAAGAAGGGAACATAGTCGCTTGGACCAATCTTCGTTGGAAGTTCATAATCGACACAACTAGTTACAGCTTCGGTCTTACTAATCCTCTTTGATGCTAGCCGGTTCTCGACTTGCATGTTTTCAAAATCCGTGTTCCCACCAATGTTGAGCTGGTATGTGTTTTCAAGAATCAGTCCTCTCTTGTCAAAGAGCTGCGCGAGAACACGATGAAGTATTGTCGCACCAAGCTGGCTCTTTATATCATCGCCAGCACATGGAATTCCCTGCTTCTCGAAAGCCTGTGCAATAGGTGATTTGGGATCAGAAACGATAAACTCAGGGATTGCATTGATATACCCAATACCCGCCTCAAGTGCAGCCTTGGCATAGATACGTGAGCTATCAGCACTTCCCACAGGGAGATAAGACACCAGCATGTCTGCTTTTGACTTCTTCAATTCATCTACAATATTCACTGGCTCAATTTCCTTCTCATCATAAGCAAAGAAGGACTCCCTCATATGTGGTGCAACACCATCTGATATCGGACCTGGAAGAACCTTAACTCCTATTTTAGGCACATCCGGGGCGAATACCATGCAGCAGTTTGGCTCTACCCACATCGCCTCAGCAATATCAAGTCCTATTTTCTTCCTGTTAACTTCAAAGGCTGCGACAAACTTCAGATCTTTTGGAAAGTAACCACCAAAATCCACGTGCATTAATCCTGGGACTTCCTCATCTGCTCTGGCATTTCTGTAGTAGTGAGTGCCTTGAATAAGTGCAGATGCACAATTCCCAAGTCCGGCGATAGCTATTCGGACATCTCCCATTCTTTTTCACCCTATCAGTATTCTATAGCCATAGAATAGTTATTTCTTTTAAAACTTGCGAGCTGGCAATCTCACAGCTCGACGGACTCATCCTCCATTTCAGAAGGTTGAGACTCTATGATCTGATAGTTTGAGAAAAGTACCTTCTTGGCAGAAGCAATAGTTTTGGGTCCAATCCCAGGTATCCTTCCCCAATCGTCAATTTGAAGAATCGCCTCATGAGGCGAACCAAATCGTTCTAGAAGTGACCTTGCACGAACAACATTGATCCCAGGAAAGCCGGCGATGAAGAACTCCTGCTCATCGCTCATCGATTCTAAACCTTTTCGTGTCCTGATTACAGGGAGTCTTTGACCTGCTTGTTTTCTCTTTTCATTATCCCCTACAAGAATTCCATATAGTAGACCAGCAGAATGCAGTGCATTGTATCCTCTAATCACCTGAATACCTCTCTCACTGATGCTCTCAATCAAGGCATCAAGAGAGTTTGGATGGATATAGCTCGCACGCTCCATTGTCACGAAGTATGGCCTTCCCTTGGTCTGTTTTGTGGAGAATGGGATGTAGATGCAACCTTTGAGAGGATCTCTTCTGATGGCCATGATATTCTCAATCAAGACATATGGTTGGTCGTATTGAAGCAATGCATCTAGCTGTTTGGTGAGCCGCGGCACACCCGCAGCGCTTCCTTTAAGAGTGTTGACAAGGTCATTGACTGTCTTTCTCTCGATAGCAACTCCATCAGTACCAAGAATGTCGCCAATGGGTATCTTTTGAATAGAATATGTGATTTGCTCCTTGTCTAGCATTGATATGAGATGCTTCACTGCGTTTTTTCCCTTGCCACCCGTTTCGTGCACATCAATGACAATCTCTGGTACATTGCCAAAAAGATCCGATTGCATTATTCACCCTCATCAAAGAGTGTCATGACTGCAGCCATCGAAACCTCTCTCGCCAAATTCGGATTGTCTGCAGAACCTATGACGATAACATCATTCATCTCTGGTCTCAAGCTCTCCATAATTAGGATCGTTTCAGACTCATACGCTATTAGAATGTGAAAATCATCTGGTGGCATCACGAGACGTGTTTCTCTCTGTATGAGAGTGGTAGCTCCAGCACTCCCGTAGCCTCCTTGAATTATCGCTTCGTCTCTCTGTCTCACACCATCAGTTATGCGCGCAGCCTTGTTTTTCACAAGATTGGCATAAGCGTGTTGATACATCACTAGTTGTTTTACATCCAACATCAGTCCAATTGGAACATCACGAGTCACTTCATTAAACAGCTTTTGTCCACGTGCAGTCAAACGCTGACCCTGTTTTCCTTCTGGTTCGATATAGTCTGCATCAGCGAGTCTCTTCAAGAGTGTTCTAACACTCCCCTCCCCTATTGACATCTTCTCACAGAGCTCATACCTTCCCAAAGGCTGCTCTCTACCTATCATGATGAGACCTACTGCTGCATGATGTGGTTTGAAGACTGGGGCAACTCTACCATCAGCAGGTTCTGAGAGTCTTATGAACTCGTCTTTCCATGTCAAACCATACTCACTCCATCTTCTCTGTTTCTATCCCTTTTTCAGCTCGCCAGATAAGGTCTTTGACACATCATCTCTAGTGATGTTAATTTTATGTGTACTAGGATAGGTTGACCTATCTTTCATTCTATATCATTAGTCTTTCCATTTCAAGTTACAACCGAAGCATCTATACGAATTCAGCTATGTTCATGCGATAGAGAGATGCATCTTGTCAGGTAGAAGTCAGAAAGACTACATTGGTTTTCTCTTTGTTCTAGAAGGAATCGATGGTTCTGGTAAGACCTCTGCTTGCGAGGCTGTATTAATCCGACTACAGAATGATGGCTACAATGTGATTCACCTTAGAGAACCTACAAATGAGAGTCCGTGGGGGCGAGAAATGAGAGAGAGGTCTCCTAAGGGTGAGCTTACTCCTGAGGAAGAACTGGAACTCTTCATCCGAGATCGTGAGTGGCATGTAGTTAATCGTATCAGACCGGCACTCGAAGCGGGTAAAGTAGTTCTATTGGACAGATACTTCTTTGCCACCGGTGCATATCAGTCGACGGTGATGGATCTCCATTGGAGTGAGATTTTGCGCAGAAACCGTGAGGAGATATCTGCTCCAGAGCCAGATATAGTATTCATATTGGATATACCCGCGGAGATTGGTCTTAAACGGGCTACAGGAAGGACTGGCCAGGCAAACCTCCAATTTGAGAAACTCGATCGTCTCGTCAAGGTTCGTCAAGCTTACCTTGAGATTGCAAAAAACGACATAGCTACAATTAGGCTGATCGATGCCAGGAAAACCCTTGAAAAAGTGGTTGATGAGGTATATGATATCATTACAGACTACATTATCATGAAAGAATAGTGATACATTGAAACCTCAAGCACCTATCCAAAAAGCGCTGAACAGTTCGATATTTAATATACGCGGGCCCAAATAAGACAAGGTTTTTTAGGCTCGCACCATGCAACGTAAAGTAATCTGGGTTGATACTCACCTTGCTCCAGGGACTGGGAGAGAAGTAAAATGCCCGTCGCAATGCTGCTCATAGACTGGGACTCAAAGATAGGCGCTGTCTTAAAGGCTAAGGTTCCTGCGGACTTTGCGGACTATTATAGAGAGGATCTCAACACAGAGATCATGCGTATTTTCACATCACACGCCATGGGTGACGCCACAGCTGGATTCTCATCCTTAAGTGTTAGAATTGGCGGAGAAGAGTATGGGGTAGCCTCTTACTACACAGGCATTGTGAGAGAAGAGGAACAATACTGTGTTTCACTCTTACTCACACCATCGGAGGATCCAAAGACCTACGAGGCAGCAATCACCTCTGTAGTTACTCCCCTTACCAATGCGGTAGTTGCCCTGACTGATGCTGAACTGCAGACTGAGCTCGACAACACTTATCGTCGAATCATCAGGCTTGCAGGAATGACAGACGAGTCACGCCTCGCTCGTTTATTCTCGGATGAGGTTTCGAGAGCTGTCTTTCCAAAGCTTTGGAAAGGAGGAATCTCCAAAGAGGAACTAGAAGAGTGGCTCAAAATGGTCACGGGTCTACCTAGTGTTAGTGTGGACTCTATCATCTCCCCATTTGAAGAGCTGGGTCTTGTAAAGACTGAGTGGGTCGATGAGATTGGAAGAACCTGTGTCTTTATGATTAAAGACCTAGAGGTCTTCAGGGCGCCTCCGCTTCTATCAATGGAGGCTGCTAGCAGTGTTCTTGACCCCGAGCTGGCTGCTGAA
>JAEORX010000067.1 GCA_016840685.1 Candidatus Thorarchaeota archaeon | reverse complement strand
GACAATCTCTCATTTGGATTCAAGGTTGTCTTCACCATTCCTCCTTCCAAGGCGGATGATCCCTTCATGGCAATGGCAAAATCAGTTCTGAGCGCACCTGGTGAACCAACTCATGAAGGTCTCTCATATCGGATGGGTGTGATGAAGGGACTTCTCAAAAACCTCTCTATCCAAGGTCTCATTGTTTGTGAACAGTCCTTCTGTGACCCTGACCAATTTGAAGCGCCTTCCATAGAGAAGGCTGCCTGCGAGTTAGACGTGAAGTCCATCCGTATGCCATTAGATCCGGAGTTTAGTGACCGAGGTCGAATTGAAACACGAATACAAAGTTTCCTAGAAACTCTGGGGTGAGCGAAAAATGACCCAAGAACGAGCGAGTGAAGAAAAACCCTACCGACGTCTTGAAACACAATCGCTTCTTCAACAGATAGCCTTTCGCCATGGTCTAGAGGCAATGGAGGCAAGTGAGAATGGCAACCTTGCCTGGGTGACCTCTGGATTTCCTGTCGAGATTCCAATAGCAATGAATCTAGGTGTAGTCTATCCTGAACAAGCCGGAGCTATTGTGGGTGCCCAGAAAATTGGCCCTGAGGTCTGTGGATATGCTGAAGACCTCGGATATTCACAGGACCTTTGCTCATATGCACGTGCAAGTATTGGATCAACTGAAAAACCCGAGAAGGTTCCCATGGGGTCTCTCCCAACACCTCAGATCCTCCTTGCCTGCAATAACATCTGTGGAACTGTTCTGCGATGGTATGATGCTATTTCAGAAATGACCGGTGCTCCTGTCTTTCTCCTGGATACTCCACCTCTAGAAAAGGTGCAGCTCCCTCATAATCAGGAGTATGTACGTCGTGGTGTTGAGCGACTGATTGAGTTTATTGGTTCACATTTCAATCGAACCCTTGAGGAGGAAAGAATTCGTGAGGTTGCTGAGCTCTCAAGTAGGGCGACAAAACTCTGGATTCGTGCACTTGAAGCCTGCAAGAACAAGCCAAGTCCCTTGAACTGTGCAGACAGATTCTTGACAATGGCACCTGTTGTTTCAAGTCGAGGAACTGAGCACTGTGCTGAGTTTTACGAATCCTTTGTTGAAGAGGTAGAGGACCGTGTTAGGAATGGAATTGGTGCGATTCGGGATGAAAAGATCCGCTTACTTTGGGACAACATTCCGCCATGGCACACTCTGAAATTCTTCAATATATTGGCGAGCAGAGGTGTCGTTTTTCCTGCGGACACATATACACATGCATGGACCGGGAATATGGTGGGCACAGACACATCATCAATCATTGATGAGGTTGTAGGAGTATACTCCAAAGTTTATCTGAACATGGGACTAGATGCCAAGGTCGATAAGATGTGCCAGCTAATCGAGGACTATGATCTTGACGGATTTGTCATGTTCTCTGTTCGGTCGTGCAAACGATACTCTCTTGGACAACTGGTGTCCAAGGAACTGGTCACAGAGAGAACAGGTGTGCCCGGTGTAGTGATAGAGGGTGACATGGTGGACTCTCGTGTGTACAATGCCGCTCAAATCGAAACTCGAGTGGATGCACTCCTTGAGATGCTAATGTGAGGAGAGAAGATCAGTGGATATGGGTGTTGGAATTGATGTTGGGTCAACAACAACCAAGGGTGTCTTGCTAGATAGCTCTGGGAATATAGTAGCCAAATCACTGATGCTTACAGGGGCCTCTGCAGCTCAAGCTGTGGAAAAGATAATACAGAACATCTCGTCCTCTGCAAACATCAACCTCAACGGAGTCCCTATGATAAGTACTGGCTATGGTCGAGCGAGAGTTGAGCAGGCTGAAAAATCAGTCACCGAGATTACATGCCACAGCGTTGGAGTTCATCATATCAATCCTGCCATACGTCTGCTCATAGATGTTGGAGGGCAAGATGCGAAGGCAATACGGATAGGGTCCTCTGGAAAACCTGAGGATTTTGAGCTAAATGACAAGTGCTCTGCAGGAACCGGTCGCTTTCTCGAAGTCATGGCCCGTGTGCTTGATGTTTCCTTAAACGAATTAGGTCCCCTTGCACTCCAATCAAAGAAACCATGTTCAATCAGTAGTACCTGCACAGTATTTGCTGAGAGTGAGGTCATCGGTCACATAGGTGCAGGAGAGTCCGCAGCAGACATCGCTGCAGGTGTTCATGTGTCCATGGTTTCAAAGATCGCTGCGCTCTCGAAACGAGTTGGAGTCAGAGAACCAGTGTGCGTCACTGGTGGGGTTGCTCTGAATCCCGCTTTCAGACATTACCTTTCCATTCAACTTGGCGTAGAACTCTGGATTCCAGAGGAACCACAACTCACTGGAGCATTAGGTGCTGCAGTTCTAGCAATCCAAGAGAGAGGCGACAGGTCCTGACAAAGAAGGGTGAGGAGAAGCTACTCGAACTGATTAAACAGCATCTGACGGACATAGAGTACACAGAAAAGAAGATGTTTGGCGGTCTTGGGGTATTCATCAATAGGAACATGTTCACTGGATTTCATCTGTCAACTCTCTTTTTGAGGCTCGCTCCTGAAGACCGTGAGGAGGCATTGTTTCAGGATGGAATAACAGTCTTTGAACCACGCAAACGAATGGTCATGAGTGAGTATGTAGTTGTCACTGACCCTCTATTGTCAGACAAGAATCTATTGAATAAGCTCTTTCGAAAATCAATCGCCTATGTTTCAAGTCTTCCTCCAAAAGAACCAAAGAAAACGAAGCAGTGAATTGGGTCTTTAGGTGACTCTGATTTGAGATAGAAGACTATGCACTAAATGGTACTGCATCTTTTGCTGCTTTCATCCCAAGTTCAAGAGCCTTCAGATTTGTTTCTTTGAACCTTGGCCATCTCTCAACTATCTGCTGTTTCAGTCCCTCCGGTGTCACAACGCCGGTGATGGCAGTCAGGGCTCCTAGCATTACAACATTTGTTGCTTGCTTCACACCTACATCTACATCTGCAATCCTTGTGGCTGGTATCTTGTAGATTTTTATCCCATCTGGTAGGTCCCCCTCAATATCAACAAGGTCTTCATCTATGATTAAGATTCCGTCGTCCTTGAGACCATCGATATATTCGAGATAAGCAGCACGACTCATAGCGACGAACACATCTGGTTCTTGGACCTTTGGATAGTCAACCTCTACATCATCGATCACGAGCTCACTTTTTGTCGCTCCACCCCTTGCTTCGGGACCATAACTCTGTGTCTGTACACACTGTTTCTTCTCAACAAGTGATATGGCCTCTCCTAGGACAACCGCCATTGTGACAATACCCTGACCTCCAAACCCGCCGAATCGTATCTCATACCGTGGCATTAGACTCACCCCTTGAGTTTGTTGTGCATCTCTCGAAGGACCGCGGTATATTCTGGCTTCACGATGTCCACAAACTCTCCACAGACGATTCTTTTCTCATAGTCAAGTTCAGCCTCATGCGGTGGGAGACCGTTCTGTATGTCTGCGACCTCGAGTAGGTGCTTGTGCATCTCCAGCCCATCGCCAAGGCGGTTCATCCTTCCATACTCTGTTGGACAAGCTCCAATTATCTCAATGAACGAGAACCCCTCTTTCTGGATTCCCTTTTCTATGGACTTTGTCGCTCTACGAGCCTGCACTGCGGTCCATCTCGCAACAAAGGTTGCTCCTGAGGAGGCTGCTAGCTTCACAAGGTTGAAGGGATGCTCAATCACACCAATCGGTCTCGGACTGGTCTGTGAATATCTCCCATGTTCGGTTGTAGGACCAAATTGTCCGCCTGTCATGCCGTAGTTGAAATTGTTGATACACACAACCGTCATGTCGATGTTCCTACGAGCTGCATGAATGAGGTGGTTCCCACCAATGGCTGCGATGTCACCATCGCCACTGACCACAATGACTTCTAGTTCTGGGTTGGCGATCTTCACACCTTCTGCGAAAGCAATGGCACGACCATGAGTGGTGTGATATGTACCAGTCTTGAAGTAACCCGAAGTACGACCTGTGCATCCAATTCCTGAAACGACAACCGTCTTGTGGAAGTCAATTCCCAGACCATCGATTGCCCGAGCAATCATCCCTGTGACAATTCCAACAGAACAACCAGAGCAGTAGATCCAGGGCTGGCGGTCCTCTCTGATGTATTTTGCCATAGGATGCTTCAGGATTGGTGCGGTTTCAGTCATTGGAAGGAGCTCCTGTTCACAAACCGCCTCTGGGGTAAACACGATAAAAGGATTATTGATGTGACCATAGCTTTTCTGAATGCCAATACACTTCAAGAGGCTTGAAATCGTTAATCCTACTAACGATATTCTATTAGTGCAGAATTATCTGGACTTAACCTCTCTGATTTTGTCAAGGATTTCGTGTGGTAACTGAGGCATACCTGCTGGCTTTGTCATGAGATGGACTGGTGTGGTTGCAGCAAATGCTCGGACCATGTAATAGACCTGCCCCAAGTTCTGTTCCGCCACTATGATGTGGTCTACTTTGGAGGCAAGATCTGCAACCTGCTCTTCTGGGAATGGCCAGACAGTCTTCAGCCTTAGCATGCCGACCTTGATGCCTTCCTCACGGGCGTCTCTTATCGCTCTCTTTGCGCTCCGAGAAGGCGTGCCATACGATATGACTGCAATCTTTGCATCATCCAGCATGAACTGCTCAAGTTCGATGATCTTGTCAGCATTCTTCAGTATCTTGTTGTTAAGTCGTGTAATGAGCTCAATCTGTATGTTCTCTTTATCACTTGGGTAGCCCCTCTCATCATGGGTCAGCCCTGTGGCGTAGAACTGATACTTTGACCCAAACAGGGCCATTGGAGGTACAAGATCATCATCTGCCTTAAAGGGGAGATAGTCCGCAGGATCTCCTGTTGGCAACCTACGATACTCAAGTTTCAGGTCCTTCTCGTCAGGAATCACCAAGCGTTCTCGCATGTGTCCAACGGTTTCATCCGCCAGAACAAAAACGGGTGTCCGATATCTCTCCGACAAATTGAACGCTTGAACGGTCTGGTCAAACATCTCTTGGACTGAGGCAGGAGTCAATGCAATGATTTGATAGTCTCCGTGGCTTCCCCACTTTGCCTGCATGACATCACCCTGTTGTCCCTTTGTTGGTTGACCTGTGCTTGGCCCACCTCGCATGATATTGACAAGCACGAGGGGTGTTTCAGTCATGACCGCAAGGCCCACAGCCTCTAGCATAAGACTCACACCTGGTCCTGAGGTGGCGGTCATTGCTTTCACACCTGTCCAAGAGGCTCCAATCACACTGGTGATAGAGGCTATCTCATCCTCATACTGGACATATGCCCCTCCAACCTCAGGCATTCTCTGGGACATCCACTCAGCAATCTCTGTTGCAGGGGTAATAGGATAACCGCCAAAGTACCTACAACCAGCACTCAGGGCTCCCTCTGCACAGGCAATGTCCCCCATCGTAAACATGACTCGTTCAGGCATCTTACTTCTCATCCTCCTTTGGAGAGTTGCCTTCAAACTCAGGGATGACAGTCCCTTCTTGAAGCGCTCCTGCCTTGAAAGCCTTCTCGGCCTCATCACGGTCTGCCAAGAAGATTGCCATGTCGGGGCAGATTCGCTCACAGAACTCGCAGTTCACACATGCATCTATATCGCAAGCTGTCACTGGATGGTATCCCTTTCGATTGTATATGTCAGTCAGGCATAGCACTTTCTTTGGACAAAACTCTATACATAGCATACACTGTTTGCACTGCTCTTGGAGGATTACGAGTACCTTCTCTCTTGTCCTCGGAGGTTTCGGTGTGATTGGTTTCCGAACCATTGACATAGATGTTTTCTCCTTGAACCCTTGAGAAGAGTCCACTCTGTGCTTACCTTAACAAATACCTGTTCAGGCCTGACCCATGGCGCACGGTCGAGCTATTTTAGCCTTACCTTGGGGGACCTAATATCCGGATGTGAAATCAATATAGTTTAAGAGTGTATCAGCAATAATCTGGCCTTAGATTTGCGGAGTCGTATGCCTTGATGAAGGAGGACCCAACTGATGACGAGTTGGCAGAGCTCATCAAAGGTAAGACTCTAAGTGTCTACTGGTACATGCTACGTCATCCCCAACCCCTAACAGCTCGTGAGATTCAACGGGGTGCTGAACTTTCAAGTCCCTCTCTGTCGATGCATCATTTGGAGAGGCTCAGACAATATGGACTTGTCGACAAAGATGTTCATGGTCAGTATACCATCAAGCGTGATGTGAGGATAGGTATATTGAACCAGTTCATGGGAAGGGGTAGGATCATGGTCCCAAGGTTCTTGTTCTATGCAACCTTCTACACTTCCCTGACAGCAGCATTGGGATCGTTGTTGTTATGGTTGGCGATAGATTGGTACTCTATAGTTCTTTTCACATTACTTGTGTCTGCCTGCATTGTACTCTGGTACGAGGCACTAAAAGTCTGGAGAGAACAACCATTTCCGGAGAGTGAAGGAGATTGACTGTAAAAAGGAGTGTTAAGAATAAAACAAATAGATTAGTCGTACTGACACAAGGGTTAGTTTTGATTCTGCTATTGGCACCATATTTCACCCTACCAGCTACAAGACTCACTTACAGCAATGCTTTACTCTTCAGACCTGTTGAGATGAACCGTATCCTCTCAGCAGAAATCCCCACACTCAATATAAGTTACACATCTCGCACCAATCCGATTGATACTCAGGTAAAATCTGGTGATGTCATTGCAGGTGACCATGTGGTGTTGAAGGCTCAGTGGACCCCCACCCTAGTCAATCGGTCTAGACTTGAAATCAATGCTCATGCAATTCCTACCCTTCTCTGGCTTGAAGAAAATCAAGCATCATTGGAGATTGATACTCGAGCTCTTGGTAATAATGCAAGCTGTACAATAACCGCAACAGCGTGGCTAAGTAATGGTTCGATAATGGAAGCTGTGTTCACTGATGTCTACATTGGTAACTACTTTATTCCTAAGGTAGTTGTGACTTCACCAAATGGTGGCGAGGAATGGACTGGCGTTCACAACATTACTTGGACTGCATCCGATGTCAATGCTGATGATGAACTTCTCTTTGAAGTCTTCTTCTCCTCAGATTCCGGAGAATCCTTTGAATCCTTGGCATCTTCAACCAATCTTACATGGTTTGAGTGGGACTGCACTGAGTTGCATCAATCTGATGCTTCTCTCATACGGGTACGTGTTTCTGATGGCATATACTTCTCCTCAGACAGTTCAGACAATGTCTTTACAGCGGGAGCAATAGTCACTACATCTCCCACATCGCCAACAACAGGTCCAACAACCACTCCACCTGAGCTGGAACCAAGAATCATCGTGTTCGTTATAATACTCCTCTTCTCCTGTGGAGTAATGGCGCTGGTCGTCTATTATGCGGCTAGGAAATGGCTCTAGTCAAAGATCTTGTCAAGCAGTGGTTGTGTGTTGACTACATGTTTATCGAAACCTAGTTCAGTTGGATTGAGTCCCATCGCCAGACCAAGCAGTTGGGTGTAATATATGACAGGAATCTGATATCTCTCCTCACCAAGCTCTTTGTTCAACTGAACCTGGGCAGTTTCATACTGAAGGTGGCAGAATGAACAGACATTGACAAGGCAATCCACCTTAGCTTCAATTAGGTTGTCAAGTTTCTCTTTGGCTATGTCAATACTGACAGCAACCTGAGACCCTCGTACCCCGCCACCAGCACCACAGCAGATGTTCTTGTCTTTGTACTTGACACTCTGCGCCCCAGTTGCCTCTACTAGCTCATCAAGAAACGTATGACGCTGCGTCTGTTTCCAAGGTCTGTTCTTACTGGGTTTTAGAAGATGGCATCCATAGTGCACGCCCACCTTTATTCCATTAATAGGTCGAGTAACTTTGCTCTTGATAAACTCAGGTCCCAACTCAGCTATGACCTCAATAATGTGTTTTGCTTCAACCTTGCCATCATACTTGAGCCCCGTCCCTTTGAAGACCTTCTGGATCTCCTTCAACCTATGCGGGTGCTCTTGAATCTCAGATAGTGCTTCTTTGAAGGTGCCATAACATCCGTTGCAGCCAGTTATTATATCATGACCTGCCATCTCTGCAAGTGCTAGATTCCGAGATGCTAGAGCCAACCATGTGGGCTCATCGAATGAACGTATTACCCCGGGAGCTGGGCAACAACTTGCTCCATCAAGGTCCTCAAGATGAATCCCTAACTTAGGGAGTACCAAACGAATACTCGCCTCCAGATTTGGAAACCGGTTAGGCATTACACAACCAAGGAAGAAAGAGTAGGTTTGAGTTTCAGTCATCATTAGCACCCTCCACTTTCTGACCCTCAATGAGTTCCTTGAATCCAGTTCTTTTCATTATCTCTTGGACTTGGCTCAGTGCTTTCTTATTCGAATGTGTTGTAGGAGGTAGTTCTTCCAGACCGAGGTCTCTGCGTATCTCTCTATTGGCATCATCTATTGGAACTGCATGACCTGTGGAGAGTAGTTTCTGCGATGCTTTCTTGTGCTGCGGCAACATGAAGCCATGATGAACTGCCATGTTCCTCATGATTATTATCGCATCAGTGACTTTGATCTGTCTGGGACATCTCTCTAAGCATGTGTAACAGGTTGCACAGAGCCAGAGGTCGGGGCTTGACAAAACTTCATCCTTTAGACCCAGAAGCGCTTTTCGTATAAGTTCTCGGGTTCTGAAGGCAGTCCGCCTTCCACTTGGACAGACACTCGAGCAGGTTCCGCACTGGATACAAGTCCGAATCCTGTCAGCTCCAGCTTCCACAATCTTGTCGACGAATTCAGTGTCTATATCTTCGCTGTCGATGGTTTCTCGAGAGATACTATCAGTCATTGCGAGACCTCTATGATCATTAATGGCGCCGCAGAGTTAGCGGAATATAAGGATTGAGTTGTCTGACTAATCGAATCCATACATATCTTGTCCAAGCAATCCGATGTTTCCAATCCGTACATTACTTAATCCTTCTCCCTTTGCAGTTTCAAGTGCTGCTTTAGCGTGACTTGTACTAGTTCGTGGCAAGTCTCTCATTGCATGATGCGGATAAAAGCCAAGAAGCACTGTTGGGATGGTTGGGTCACATTCTGCTATAAACGAACAGACAGTCCTCACCTCAGGGATGTCAATATACCCTGGAATAAGCAAAACACTAGCAACTAGGAATTCCCCTTCTCGATCTCTTCTAGAGATTGCCAATTCCTTGAAGTTGCTCAGAACAACAGTATTGTCCACTCCTGTGATGGCTTTGTAGATCTGAGGTGTCACAGCCTTGAGATCGAACTTGAACGTGCCACCTGTTGTTTCGATGACTTCTGCGATTCTACCGAGCCACTTCTTCGAAATATTGCCATTGGTTTCATAACATACTCTAACAAGTCTGTCCTCATTCAATAGTACTGAGGTTTCCAGAGAGTGCTTTGAGCTGGCAGAGGGGTCCCCGCCAAAAAAACATACACAGGTAGTGAACTCATCAGCTGCATTAGCTAGCTCCCTTGGTGTCATCAATGGCTTTCCGTGTGCCATCATCGTCCGATAGCTTGCATTCTGACAGAAAAGGCAGTCTGAGTTACATGAGCCATAGAAGACTGCAAGGTTTTTCAATCGTTTCTGACCAATTCCCCACTCACGTTCCTTAGTGACACGACACACCCAGTCTGCCACGCAGTTCGTCGGGAGTGGGTCGAAATACCATGAAACAACAGCCCGACCAGGATACCTCTCCACAACTCCTTTTTCTGTGGCAATCCTGTTGTGGCAGAATCCAATCTCTCCCTCATTCATCTTGCAATGATTTCCGCAATCTCCGCATATGATATTTCCATCAGCTGGTAAGACAGGAACTAGATGGTCCCGTCTTCGAATTGAGGAGTGCGTGTGAAACGCTATTGATTGAACTCCATTCCTCAGACACTCTGAACAGACACCGACCGATTGCGAGATGATTCTCTCCTGGTCCTTATGGTTTGGACATATCATCGACTTAATCCACTACCTTTTTGTCAATGAATTTTACGACCGTTCGGTAACCTATTTTAACATGAATTTCATCATCAATTAACAGTTGGTGTTAATCTTGACCAGCGCTGAGGACAAACCCGCGATTATAATTGACACTCCCGACGATTCGTTCGTTCAGATGATCAAAAAGATAGGCGGTCCCAACATCCAGAGCTGCTATCAATGTGGCACATGCAGCGGGAGCTGTCCTGCTGGAGCGAGAACTAACTATCTTGTCCGGGGGATTATACGAAAGGCACTCCTTGGTTTGAAGGAACAATGCATCTCAGCTCCTGAGCTGTGGTACTGTACCACATGCTATACTTGCACAGACAGATGTCCGCAGGATGTCAAACCGACAGATGTCATCAAGGCAATCAGGAACATAGCTGTTGCAGAGGGCTACATGCTTGAACCGCACCAGAAAGTCGCCCAGAAAGTTCTTGAAACTGGACACGCGGTTCCACTAGACAAGGAATCTTGGGAGAATCTGAGGGAATCGGTCGGTATTGAACGAATCCCACCCAACGCCAGCGGTCATCCAGAGGCAATCGAGGAAATCAGAAAGATTGCCAAAAAGACTGGATTTGACAAGCTAGTACAGGGGAAGGAGAAACAGGAGTGACTGAGATGGCGAAGAAATCTTTCTATCACTTCCTTGGATGCATCATCCCTCATCGGTATCCAAGTGTTGAGAGAGCAGTGAAGCTTGTGTTCAAGGACTTGGACATGCAGCTTCTTGATATGGAAGGAGCAACCTGCTGTCCCGCTCCTGGTGTCTTTGGATCATTTGATAGGGTCACCTGGGCGACCATTGCTGCCCGCAACCTAACGATAGCAGAGGCAGGTGGTCATCCTGTCACAACTGGTTGCAACGGATGCTTTGCTAGTCTGTGGGATGCCAACTATGAGTTGAAACATGACGAAGAACTCCGAGAAGCTGTTAATGAGAACCTCGCGGTAATCGATAGGGAGTTCAAAGGGACTATTGAAGTCTGGCACTATGTTGATGCGTTATACAGTCATGTCGGACTGGAAAAGATACAAAGTAGAGTCACACGTCCATTCAAGGGTGTTCGAATGGCATTACATCCAGGCTGTCACTGGATGAGGCCAAAGATACTCAAGCAAAAGGATGACTCTGAGCGTCCCCATATCTTCAGAGAGCTGTGCGAAACCTCTGGAGCTGAATATGTTCCATATAAGGATGAACTAATCTGCTGTGGAGCTGGTGGCGCAGTTAGAACTGCTGATTTGAAAATAGCCCTTGGGTTCACAAAACAGAAATTCGACTCTCTGAATGAAGCAGGTGGAGCTGATATGATGATTACGCCTTGTCCCTTCTGTGAGCTTCAGCTTGATGCAGGACAGGTAGAGATTCAAAAGCTCTTTGATGAGGAGTACAACTTGGATATCCTTCATGTCGTTGAACTCCTTGCACTTGCCTTTGGTCATGAACCCGATGAATTCGGCCTGACGACTCATCTGCAGTATATGCAACGAAAGAGTGAGCCCAATTGGCAACGACTTGGTATAGAAGCTAAAGCCTGATCCATACATCACATGTCTTCCATGATGTGGACCATGTTCTCTCTGCCATCCCTAAATCTCCGAATCAATTTCCTCTCCTCCAGAGATGTTAGAATTGTACTGGCAAGAGACTGTGACATGTCAAGTTCCTCGTAGATCTCTCTCTGTGGACAGGATCCACCTTTCTTAATCAGAAACGATAGAATCTCCTCCTCTTGTTTTGAGAGTCTGATTGGCGAAATTATGGTTCTTGTCTTGAGTCGTTCAATGATTTTTGGAACTCGTTCTATAAAGAGAGCAGCCACAGCTCCCAGTACGATCAATAAGAAACCAAACGGGATCATTTGTGAAAGGCTTGGTTGGC
The DNA here is from genome assembly GCA_016840685.1 of Candidatus Thorarchaeota archaeon. Classification (GTDB taxonomy): domain Archaea; phylum Asgardarchaeota; class Thorarchaeia; order Thorarchaeales; family Thorarchaeaceae; genus SMTZ1-45. Next base: position 3,830 of record JAEORX010000067.1, on the reverse strand, counting down.
TCGGACTAGTCTGTAGAATTTGAGCAGGAATCTTATATTTCACAATGTATGCGACCTCTTGCCCTGGAAGCAGTTGTTCGCTGAACCACACAAAGACTGAACTCTGCCCATCGGTGTGATTTGAAGATGGGTTCGGGAAGAGTGGAGCTGAAACATCGGTCTGTAGAACAGCGTGAGCTGGCAATACTGCTGCAAAGGTTAAGTTCTGAATCTCGTTGAAGGGTCTGATGTAGTATATCAGATGACTGAGATACATTGAACCATCCTCGCTCAAACCTATTTGTTCTTGAAGACACTGTGTTGTTAGATTGAGAAAAAGGGAAAATGATGAACCTACATCAATCGGGGTTAGTGGATATATCCTGACAACCATGTAATTGCTCTCTGGAATGATTATCGTATCAGCTCCAGTTCCGTTTAGTGTTGCCCTTGAAATATTCAGACCTCTCACATCTATCCTGACATCAAAGAAGTCGTATGCCATAACTCCAATATTCCGGACCTCGGATTGAATAGTTAGTGATGTTTCGCAATCCAATCCTAGTATGGCCTTGATTTCCATATTGGTCATGAGAATGTCTTGGTTGCCTACCTGTTGTGCATTGACATATGTCATCGTACTTGTGGATATGACAAACACAAACACGAGTATTGCAAATTTTATAGCGTGCTTTCGCTTGCCCATATAGACCAAATCTCCTATGATTGCCTCGGCTATGAATACTCCGGTTTGTTGAAAGAATGGTGGAGGGAGATGACTCCCTCCTAAGATATCAATGATATCAACGACGTTTGATTGCTAGACTGGCTCCGGCAATCACAATAATTACGAATCCAATCACAGCATAAGACTCGAGAGGAAGATTGAGTAATCCCTGTGGTGGTGTGTAGGGTGATGCACCTTCAACAAGTCTCATTGAGGGATCATGGAGGATTGAACCGCCATCAAAGTTTGAATAGATAAAGAAGAGTAGAAGTGCACTCCCATCAGTCCAGTAGGAGGCAGAAACATCAACAGCCACCTGTGAACCATTGAGTAGGGTCATCACTGCGGTGTCCAACCAGCGATAGAACCCACGAGTGACATCTGTTGTCGCCTCAACAAGAGAGATTTCTTGCATCGTGTCTGCAATTCCGTCATCATCCTCATCGTGATCTTCGAACTCCTCTCCAAGCTGTACCATCACTTCACTGGAGTCATGTTCATCATCGCCAGTTTCCTCGTGGAGTATGAAGTGGTGATCGTACTCCTCGCTTGCTGCAACGTCTTCTCGGAGATAATTCAGGACCGCGACTCTAGAAGTGTTTGAAAGAAATGGGAAGTTGCCAATCTCTATGTCAATCTTGAGTTCCACACCACCAAGTACTGTGTAATTGGCCTTGACACCCTCGTCGTCTGTCACTGTTCCATTATAGTCATCCATGTAGATATGACCATAGAACCGCATAGTCATGAACTTGAACCTGCTGAAATCGTAGTCGTGATCATCATCTTCTTCGCTAGCTAGGAGAGTGTGGTTCTCATCTTCGTCTTCATAACCTGGCATCCAACCTTCGAACCAGTCATCTTCCCAATCCTCACTGAGACCACCCTTTGTATAGGAGGCGTAGACCTCTGTGTTCTGCCCCTGTTCATTTGTTATAGCGCCAGCCTGAAGACTCCATTCAAAGGCGTCTAAAGGTGCAAAGGCAATTGTTTCACTTGGCTGATACACTCCATCGCCATTAGCATCCTCGAACTCCACAATCATCATGTAGTTGACCATGAAGCGAGTTAGAGAGCCATTAGCATCCGATGTGTACCAGTATTGATAGGATGGCAATTTCGGATTCAACATTACAGTCATAATCTCAGTCTGTATCCACACAGTCCCATCAGAGTCTCTATGTTCATCAGGTTCCTTCTCATCATCTTTTGAATCGTCATCACCCTCATCATCACTGAATGTGAACGCATTTACAGTGACAATAGATGAAACGAGTAGGAACAGTATTGAGAGAAGCAATACGTTTCCAAGTAGAGTTGTTCTTTTCAAGTAATAATTCACCGACCAAGCATTTCCTTTTCTATATATAATGACCATTGAGTATACTGCAGGGCACAAGGGCGAAAAAACTCTCATAACACTCTTTTCGTGCAATTACAGTTTATGACACTTCAAAATAGTTCAATACAACACTAGATTGGACCTCATTATCAATCCCAGAGATGAAGGTTCTTAGCTAGCTAAAGTGGGCTCTTGGTGGCAATGAAAACTCAACAATCTCGATTTTACTTAGGTCATCAGTACGCTGCTTATCCTCACGACCTTTTATCTGTGTGAGGTAAGCTCGCGTATAGAGCCTCGTAGCCTTCATAATTGTGGGACGTTATCCGTGTAATATTAAGTGCATGGATAAAAAATAGTTAACTCGCAAGATTTGGCGCCATTCATTGTGACCAGGAATCCACAGCTTGACTCTTGTCAGATGGGAAACATTTTATCGGGCATTTCCGAATCGACGCGATATCTCTTCGGAGTGACGATACAATGGCAGAGTCCATATCGAAACCAGTTGTCATAATTGGAGCTGGCATATCAGGAATGCGCGCTGCACTTGACCTCGCTGAGATGGGAGTCAAGGTGTTCCTTGTTGAGAAAAAACCTTCAATCGGAGGTCATATGTCCCAACTCGACAAGACCTTCCCCACCCTTGACTGTAGTATGTGTATTCAAGGTCCATGGATGGTTGACTGTTCACGTCATCCAAACATTGAGATTCTCGCCTACTCCGAGGTTGCAGAGATTACTGGTAACCAAGGCGCCTTCACAGTCAAAGTCCTGAAACGGACTCGTAGAGTTGATGCAGAGAAATGTACTGGTTGTGGTGATTGCCAGAGAGTCTGTCCAATCGAAGTACCAAATGAATATGATCTTGGGCTTAAGATGCGAAAGGCTGCCTATATTCCGTTTCCCCAAGCTGTACCAAATATCGCCACTATTGATGTAGAGAACTGCATAGAGTGCAAGGTCTGTGAAAAGACTTGCAAGGCTGAAGCTATCAATTTTGACATCACTGATGACACCGTTGTAATCAATGCAGGCTCGATTATTGTCGCGACAGGCTATGAGCTTCTTGATCCTGCCACTGTCCCAGAATATGGTTATGGGCGCTTTCCCAATGTCGTGAGTGCACTCGAGTATGAACGCATGGTTTCAGCAAGTGGTCCCACTGGTGGCGTGGTGATGCGACCATCTGATGGCCGTGAACCTCATCGGATTGCCTTCATTCAGTGTGTGGGCTCAAGAGACATAAATCACTGCTCCTATTGTTCAAAGATATGCTGCACCTATGCGACGAAGGAGGCTATCATCACAAAGGAACATACTCCTGAGGTGCACATCGACATTCTGTATAATGATATGCGTGCGTTTGGAAAGGGCTTTGAGGAGTTTCTTGTAAGAGGCGAAACTGAGTATGATATTAACTACGTGAAGGGAATCCCGAGTGAGATACAGGAGGAGTACGGCACAAAGGACCTCATCGTTCGTCACAGTGATGCGAAGGGACACAACGTCCTCGTTGACAAATATGATTTAGTGGTCCTCTGTCCTGCAATGATACCATCATCTGAATCAACGATGTTTGAGCAGATTGGTATCAAGACTGATCCGTCTGGGTTTTTGCAACCGGATATGAAATCCCTGATGATATCTGAAACAGGAGTGCCTGGGGTGCACATGTGCGGGGCAGTCCATATGCCAAAGGACATTCCTGATTCAGTGGCTCAGGGTAGTGCAGCCGCAGCTCTTGCAGCCCTAGATATTAGCATTCCAAAGGACGAAGGA
>JAEORX010000066.1 GCA_016840685.1 Candidatus Thorarchaeota archaeon | reverse complement strand
ATAATAATGGTCGAAAAAGAAAGTCCGTTGCCTAAGTTTACTAAACACCTCTTTTTTTAACATCTAGATACTCAATTCCCCTGTCCATCGTTATCTTAGTTTCAAAGACATTTCTCCAATCGATGAGATGTGGAGATTTCAAGGTCTTCCTAGGGATATTCAAATCGACTAGGAGAAAAATCAATCAAAGTACTCTGAAAGAATGTAAATAATCCTATTTGACGGATTCCCTATTCTATATGGGTAGATAGTCATTATTGAAATTTGTTTGGCTGTTTTGCCTCTCACATAAGTATAATGACCAAGTCGGTTTAGATCTTCTGGACTCCTGACTTTCCAACACTCCGATACTCGAATCCCTTTTCCATTACAAACTTGGTGTCAAACACATTTCGACCATCTACAAGTACAGGTGTCCTCATAACCCTCTTTAGAGCATCTAAATCAAGCGAATAATACTCTTGGTGCTTGGTCACCAAGGCAAGACAATCAGCATCCTTAGCCGCTTTCATGAGATTGGTCATAATCTCATGTGAACTAAACTCCCACTCTCTCACATACGGGTCATGCAGTCTGACAGTTGCACCTCGACTTTGAAGAGCAGCTGAAAGCACTGCCGCTGGAGTGTTCCGTGTGTCATCCGAGTTCTCAAGATACGCTATTCCAAGGATGACCACTGTGGCGTCCTGGATTGACACACCCCTGGCCTGTAGGCCATTCTCAACCAGATCGGCCATATGAACTGGCATATGGTTGTTTATTCTTCTGGAAAGGGCAATAATCTCTGGTTCAACTTTCCACGTACCGTACTCATAGAGCCCGAACCGTAACAACCATGGGTCTTTGGGCAAGCAGTGACCGCCGACCCCAGCTCCTGGAATATGCATGTGCCTGTCGTGTCTTGCGTTTATCAGCTCAATAATTTCGTATATGTTCACCCCAAGACTCTCGGAGACAAGCGCCATCTCATTGGCAAAGGCTATGTTCACATCCCGATAGGCGTTCTCGATGGTCTTGGCCAGCTCCGCACTCAGTGTGTTCGTGGTGTATATCTGGTCCTTCATTATGCTTGAGTATAACTCAACAGACCGCTTGGTACCTTGTGGAGTGATTCCCCCAACAACTCTTGGCATGTTCACAATGAACTCGATGAGTCTTCCAGGCATCACACGCTCATATGAGAACGCGAGGTCGAAGTCCTTGCCTCCCTTCAGTCCTGATTCCTGTTCGATAATCCGCTGTACAATGTTCTGAGTTGTACCAGGCGCAACTGTCGACTCGACAATCACCAATGCACCCTTCTTTATCCTCTGACCGATGTTCTTACTCACTTCACGGAGAGAGTCATATCGAGGCATGTTCTGGGAGTCCGTGGGCGTCTGCACATCAATTAGAATGATGTCCGCGTCCTTGAGAACATCTACATCATCAGTCACAATGAATGTCTTCTTCTTGACGACCCTGGCAATCAGTTCATCCAGACCGGGCTCCACACCCTCGAAGGGTGACTTGCCGCTGTTCAACTTATCAATCTTCCAACCAGACCGTTTCGACCTTCTCTGGAGACCTGTGACAGAATACCCCTCGACATCAGCAAGGAGGGCGGCGATTGGTATCCCGACGTATCCCATACCGATTACAACAATCTTTGTGACCATGGTCAAGACCTTCCTCGAACCAAAACTCAGGTTAGATAGAAAGGCGAGTTCAACTCAAGAAAAGGGTTACGATGGAGAAACCGATGTACGCTTTCGTTTTCACTTGACCAGGTCCTTGACATGGAACACACCGACGACGTTTGTCCTACCAGGTATCATTTTCACGCCTGATGTGAAGACTATGTCTTTGTCCCTTCTGACCAGTCCCCTATCGAAAGCTACCTTAGTTGCCTCTCTTACAATATCATCTACGCTGTCGAGGTGCTCCTCGTATTTTATTGGATATACCCCCCACAGCAATCTGAGCTTTCTTAAGACCCTCTCGTTCGGTGTGACAGCGAAGATATTGGTTGGCGGTCTGAACTTGGATATCCATCTGGCTGTATACCCAGTCCGAGTCGATGATATTATCCCATCAATCTTGTCTGGAATCAGAGTCACAGCATTATAGGTCATGTTCCCGATGATCTCGACAATCATCTTCTTTGGAGAAGTTATTTCCAGTGGGTCCTCACGTTTGATTGTTTGCTCAGTACGCCTCACAATTCTCTCCATCATCTCCACAGCTTCTACCGGATATTTCCCAACTGCTGTTTCGCCACTGAGCATAACAGCATCTGCTCGCTCCATTATAGCATTAGCTACATCACTGACTTCCGCTCGTGTAGGAATCAGCTCCTCGGTCATTGACTCCAGCATGTGAGTCGCCACAATCACCGGCTTCGCCTGAATGTTCGCCTTTCTGATTAGTTCTCTTTGGAGAATCGGGACCTCCTCAATTGGTACCTCAATCCCTAGGTCTCCACGCGCGACCATAACACCATCAGAGTCTCTTAGAATCTCATCGAAGTTCTTTATCGCAAGAGTGTGCTCGATCTTGCTTATTATCCAAGCATCAGCCGGACCATTCGAGGTGATGATTTCTCGAAGTTTTTGCACATCACTGCACTCAGTCACAAACGATAGGGCAATGAGATCAGCTTCGAGTTCTGCTGCTAGGTCTAAATCGTGAAGGTCCTCCTCTGTGGGGACCATACAGGAGAGTTTGATTCCTGGGACATTGACTCCCTTTCTACTAGATATGGGTCCTCCATGTACTACTTTCGTGATTACATCGGTCTTCCCTGTTGCCTTGACCTTCAATCGAATAATTCCGTCATTTAATGCTATGATGTCGCCAATCTTGACATCTTTGGGCAGTTCTTCGTGAGTGACTGACACTCGATGCTCATCACCAACGAACTCTTCGGTTGAGAGGACAAACTCATTCCCAGTGACTAAGTCTATGCGACCTTCGAGTTCTCCAATCCTGATTTTAGGGCCCTGAAGGTCAAATAGGATGGGCAATGTATCATCGATTGACCTGAGGATTTCGAAGGTCTCTCTAGCACTCTTGTGGTCTTCATGGGACATGTTGAGTCTTGCCACATCCATCCCCGCGTCCACCATCCTCTCAAGGACAGACTTTGGCTTTGATGCTGGACCAATTGTACAGACTATCTTTGATTTGGTACCATGGAAGTCCATTCAGTTCACTCCTGTAAGTTTCGCAGGACACGCAACGTAATAGAACTTGTCCTAATTGAGCTACGAACTAAGGTTCAGATGGATTAACATAAATCCTAGTTGCTCTCCATGAGCAAAGAAGTAAGACGATATAATCTAGGTGAGCAAAATTGGTGAAGATAACCAGCATTCGAGCTCTTGAGATTCTTGACTCAAGAGGTAATCCTACACTGATGACAAAAGTGGCTCTTTCAGATGGTACTACTGGGGTCGCCAAGGTTCCAAGTGGGGCTTCAACTGGAATTCATGAAGCCGTTGAGTTGAGAGATGGCGGCAACCGATATGGCGGAAAAGGAGTCACTCGGGCTGTGAAGAATGTCAATACTGTGCTAGCAAAAACCATGTCTTCTGTAGATCCCCTAAAGCAGAAATCAGTTGATGATACCCTTCTAGAGGCAGACCCTAGTAAAGGAAAGGGTAAGCTTGGAGCCAATGCCATTCTTTCAGTTTCTATGGCGACAGCTGTGGCTGCCGCATCTCATTTAGAGATGGAGCTCTTTGAATATTTGAGAAAGAATGTTATCAGTAAGACTGCAAAATATCAACTACCAGTACCGATGTCCAATGTCATCAATGGTGGAGCACATGCTGGAAACGATCTCGCCATCCAGGAATTCATGATACTCCCAGTCGGTGCAAAGACCTATCCTGAAGGAGTTCGATACCTTAGTGAAGTCTACCACACTCTCGGAACAAGGATGATCAAACGCCACGGAAGAATGGCGAAACATGTCGGAGATGAAGGCGGCTACTGTGGCTATGGACTAAAGGGCACGATTGATGCCTTTGAGGAGATAATGGGCGCGATTGAAGAGGCTGGCTATACGCCAAAGAAAGATGTCGTTCTTGGAATCGATGCTGCGGCGAGTGGTCTCTTCAAGAACGGAAAATATGCTATCGATGGAAAGAATCTTGATGCGTCTGAACTCCTCGAGTTCTACCTTGAACTTGAGAAGACATTCCCACTTCAGACTGTTGAAGATCCATTTGAGGAGGAAGCGTTTGCGGATTTTGCTGAATACATGAAAAAGACAAGAATTCAGGTTGTCACCGATGACCTCACTGTATCGAATCCTGAAATTGTGCATCGAGCAATCGAGGAAAAGGCTGGAAACGCACTCTTACTCAAGGTTAACCAGATTGGTTCTGTCACCGAGGCTATTGAAGCAGCAACCATCGCTAACAAGGCCGATTGGGGAGTGGTTGTGAGTCACCGGAGTGGTGAAACAGGTGACACTTTCATCGCAGACCTTTGTGTTGCCCTTGGCACTGGACAGCTCAAGACCGGAGGTCCTGCACGGAGCGACCGGGTGGAGAAATACAACCGACTCCTCGAGATCTATGATGTTCTCGATGGTAAATGTGGTTATCCTGGTTCTGACTTCAGAACTGCCTGGAGGAACTACTGAGAAATGAGTGACAAGAGAACTGCAGTACTAGTGGTGATGGATGGTCTCGGTGATAGACCAGTGCAGGAGCTGGGTGGAAAGACACCGCTTCAGGCAGCTAAAACACCCAACTTCGACCGGTTGGCTACTGAGGGGCAGAATGGTCTGATGAATGTGATAGGTCCTGGCATCACACCTGGGTCAGATACTGCGCATCTTGCGCTCTTTGGATACGACCCGGTCAAGGAGTATCCTGGTCGAGGTCCACTGGAGTCTTTCGGAGCTGGTCTTGAAACAAAGCCCGGAGATGTGGCTTTCAGGTCAAACTTTGCCACAGTAGACAGTGACCTTGTGGTTCTGGATAGAAGGGCAGGACGCGATTTTACTCCTCAGGAGCAGGCTGAACTGCAGGCTGCCATTGATGGGATTGAGATTGACGATGTGAAGGTCCACTTCATCACGACGGTGGAGCATAGAGGAGCACTTGTCCTTTCAGGCGAGGGGCTGTACGCAGAGATAACCGATGTTGACCCTCATGAAACCGGAAAGAAGATTCTGACAGCTCGAGCCCTCAGACCTGAGGCTCAGAAGACTGCTGATGTTGTGAACAAACTCATGCGTGTGGCTCATGAACGGATGAGAGGTCTCGAGACCAACAAGGAGCGCGCAAAGAAGGGGATTCCTCTGGCAAACGCACTGCTCGTCAGGGGGCCAGGTCGACATAGTGATGTTCCGCCACTGCCTGAGCGATACGGAATCAAGGCGGCAGTGATTGCTGGTGGAGCACTCTACATTGGAACTGCAAAGTACGTTGGTATGGAACATATCCCTGTGGAAGGTCAGACGGGCACGATAGACACAAACTTCGACAACATCGCTACGAAGACAATCGAAACCATTGAGAAAGGCTACAACTTTGTCTTCGTTCACATCAAGGCACCAGACAATGCAAGCCATGATGGAAACACAAAGGAGAAGATACTGGCAATCGAGAGGACTGATGGTATGGTTGGAAAGATCATTGACAGGGTCGGTGGGCGGATTGTCCTCGCGGTAACAGGAGATCATTCCAGTCCGGTTTCGATAGGCGAACACGCCTGTGATCCAGTACCAATTGTGCTCTGGTCGAGTTTCATCCGTCCTGACTCAGTGAAGAAGTTCTCAGAGTTTGATGCCGCAAAAGGCGCACTTCACACAATCAGAGGGATTGATGTCATGCCACTCCTCTTAGGCTATTCTGGATACATTGAGAAATTCGGAGCATAAAGGCCTACCCTTTAAGCCCAGACTTTCCGATTGCTCTGTACTCAAAACCATGGGCGGTCACTTCGTTCTCGTCATAGAGATTTCGTCCATCCACTAGCGTGCGAGTTCTCATCAGATCTCCAATTTTAGCAAGGTCAATGTCTTGATAGTCTCTATGCTTGGTCACAAGGGCAATGCAGTCTGACTCTCTCACAGCACTATTGAGGTCCCTCTCTATCTCATGCGGCCCGAGATCCCAAACTTGGACGAAGGGGTCATGGAGAACAACCTTTACGCCCTTCGCCTCGAGTGTCTTGATTAGAAGCAGGGCAGGAGTGTTTCTAGTGTCATCTGAGTTCTCCAGATATGCAATTCCAAGTATTGTCACTTTTGCGTCTTGGATTTTTACTCCTCTCTTATTTAGAGCATCTTCGACAAGCTCCGCCATGTGCACAGGCATGTAGTTGTTGATATCTCGGGCAAGAGAGATAAAACGAGCCTCAACTTTCTGAGACCCATATTCATTGACCCCATGTCGTAGAAGCCATGTGTCCTTAGGGAGGCAGTGACCTCCGACACCCGCGCCAGGGATGTGCATCATCCTGCTGTCCAACTCGTTCACGAGCTTAATGACCTCATAGACATTAACACCAAGACTCTCACAAACAAGTGCCATCTCGTTGGCGAAGGCTATATTCACATCTCGATAGGCATTCTCGATAGTCTTGGAAATCTCTGCAGTTAGGATATCTGTCTGATGGACTCTCGCCCTGACAATCCTCGAATAAATGTCCACAGCCCGTTTCGCGCTTTGAGGAGTGATACCTCCCACAATTCTGGGGAGCTGGACAATGTTCCGAATCAGTTTGCCTGGCATCACCCGCTCGTATGCGAAGGCAAGGTCAAAGTCTTCGCCTCCCTTCATACCTGAGTGCTCCTCGATTATTTTCTGAACGACATTCTGTGTGGTACCAGGCGCTACAGTGGACTCAACAATCACTAAGGTGCCTTTCTGTATTCGTTCTCCTACCTGCTTGCTGACCTCCCTCAGTGAGTCGTATTGAGGAACATGATTCTCATCAGTAGGAGTCTGAACATCTATCAGGATGACATCAGAGTCCTTCAAGACATCAATATCATCTGTGACCCTAAAGCTCCCCTTTGCCACGACTTTGGCTATTAGTTCAGCAAGATCTGGTTCATCTCCCTCAAAGGGGGACTTTCCTGCATTGAGATGTTCAATTTTCCAACCAGACCGTTTTGACCTTCTTTGTAGTCCTGTGACTGAGAAGCCATCAACATCTGCGAGTAGAGCGGCGACAGGAATCCCGACATACCCCATTCCGATAACAGTGATTCTTAGGACCATCTGATGCACACTTCATTCTGATTCTTCAAACAGCCATGCACGATGCCAAGCGGTTTCTGTAAAAAGGTTGTTCTATCACCAGTCACTCAACATCCACTGAGGCAGAAACTCTCTCGATAGAATCCTCAATGAACTGACTGTTGTCTATGGTCATCTTGATAGCGCTCTCTGGACAGATCTCAACACACCTTCCACAACCGCGACATTGGTCAGAGATGATGGCTCTTCCATCCATCAGAGCTATGGCATTGACAAAGCATATGCCCTCCGTACAGGTCCCACAACCGACACAGTCATCTGTGACCTCAACCTGAACTCCTTGCATCTTCGTTATTTTTCTTCCAATCTCGGGGTTTAAGTCAGGTAGTATCTTCCACAGGCAGCAGCAGGGACAGCAGTTACAGACCGTCAGGAGCTTCTCACCAGGTGCCACCCCAAGCCATGATGCATCAAGCTTGTTCCTACCAATCAGGTGCACAAGTCCTGCCTCTCGACACTTTCTCGCATACTCGTGTGCCTCCTCCTTTGAAACACGCCTACCAAGCTTGGGATTTATCCCTTCTATTGCCTCTCCCATGAACAGACACCCATACTCGATCGGATAGTCCTCACACTTGGATGCATCACGACAGATACAGAAGTTCATTATCCAATGATGGTTTGCCTTCTCAATGAAGTGATGGACAATCTCCGAGGGTAATGGGATTTCTTCAGGACGTTCGAGCTGCTGATTGATCTGAATGGTCTTCTGTGCAACATTGTCCTTTGGCAGATAGATGATGTCATCCCCATCAAAGAGCAATTTGTCAATCACTTTTCCTAAGACTGGAAGGTTAGTTGCTTTTGCAATCAGACTCCTGGTTGGGTATGTCTTCTTCAAGAGGGTGACAAACCACATTGGTCGTGCCATGATGAATCCGGTTGCATCACCACTGATATTCCTATCGTATTAGGGTCATCTTCATATCATTGGTTGGTCTTGAATACAGTATGGTGGTTCGTGAGATTCTCCAACTAGGCAACCCCCAATTATACAGAATATCAGAGGATGTCACGAAGGCTGAGCTCTCCAGCGTTCCTGCTATAATCGAAGACCTACATGACTCTATGATGGACTTCAGGAAAAGATACAACGCAGGACGGGCAATCGCAGCTCCTCAGATAGGGGTCATGAAACGTATCATCTACATGCACATTGCCTCTCCAGTTGTCTTTCTCAATCCAACCCTCAAGAACCTTAGTGATGAGATGATCGAGCTCTGGGATGACTGCATGTGCTTTCCCAACCTACTTGTGAGGCTCAGACGACACAAACGATGTACGATAGAATACAGGGATTTGGAGTGGAATCTCAAAGCCATGAACCTCGAGGATGACCTCTCTGAACTCCTGCAACACGAGTATGACCACTTGGATGGTGTTCTTGCAGTTATGAGGGCTATAGATGGAAAATCATTCGCCTACAGGGATCAGATTCCCTAGATTCCGAGATTACTAAATCCGAGGAAGCTTAATTATTCAACAGTGACTCACGGTTGAGAGGTGAAGAAGATGAGAAGACGTTCAATGGGCATATGCTTTGTTGTGTTGCTCGCAACAGCTATTGTCATTGGTGGGTTATACTTACTCCTCACACTTGAGCCAATAGTCGACTATGATGAAACACTCACCTTGTATGAGGAGGAGTATCCTAGTGCTGTGAACATATCAATCTACTATGACGTCTGTTTTCACAATGTGACTTTCAATGTGGTTGATGACCCTGGTTTTATGATCAAGATTAACTGGAAACTCACAGTCCTCGTCGAAGGGGCGAAGGGAAAGAACACCAATCTACAGGTAGTTAATAGTTCGTCTGGTAATCATGTGTACATACAGATTTTGAAGGAAAATCCCGCTGATGTTTGTGCATTGAACAAGGGAGATGCAAGAGCAACCGTCAATGTCACCATCAACAGAGCATATACTCTTGACATTGAAGCATTGGCTGGCCATGGTAACATCAATTTGACAGCCAGTAATGCAACTTTTCAACAAATCAACTTCCACCATGGTATCAATTGTCCTGGTAATAATGCTATCAATATGACTGATTCAGTGGTCTACGGGGATGTGATCTGTCAGGTTTCAACAGGCACTTTCTGGGTCAGACTTGTGAATGTTGATGTTAGAGGTGATTTGACATGCACACCAGAAGCCCAAGGAACATTGATTGTGCTATGAGATAGAATAACAACTATGGTTGCAATTCCACCCCCAGAGCCATTTGCATTTACTTGGGATGGTATGAACTGTCATACACCTCAAACATAAAGAGTGTAGAAAACACTATCCTCATATGGTCTCCAACCAGTGGAGATGTATCGTTGAGAGAGGAAACGGTCCATGAGATACCTTCGCATCATAATCATTCTCATCATTATCATATCAGTAGGAGTTCTTGTAGGAGGTGCCGCTTATTCTTGGTGGCTAGGACAGACCATCTATATATCCACCTTCGATTCGAAGGCTGGAGTCAATTTCTGGGAAACCTGGACCTTACAAAACAATGTGTTCACTGCCTCCCTCCTCTTAGCTATTCTGACCAGCTTCTTCACCCTCTGGACCCGTTCCACCTCCTTGTCGTTCATATCCGCTCTTTCACAGACCGGCTCTCATCTGAAGAAGCTGGACATCCGAACTGGAGTCCTCTGGAGGCTGCTACAACTTGGAGCTTTCTTTCTCTACTATGTGTCAGTTGGAGGATATTCACTTACAGGTCAGAACGTGGCGTTCCTGATGATGTTAATGGGTGATGGGTCTATCTCCATCACGCCTTCCGAGCTTGGCATTCTTTTCACACTTCCATTTGCCCCCGGGACCAGTGCTGCCTCAATTAGGAGTCTGATCCCAGCAATGGAGGCATATCAGCTCTATGTGGGACTCATATCCACAGTGATAGTAGCCACAGCTGCACGACTTGTTCTCAGCATCATCACCGACATGATGTTGCAGAGGCGTGACATCTTTGTAGTAATCTCGAAAGGTCTGATAGTGGTTTCTCTGGTACTGGTTCTTGAGATTCTCAATGTACCAACATGGACAGTCAATGCTGGCACTTGGATGAGTTATTTGGCACTCCTTATTGCGCTTGGTGCGAGCATTGTGGGCTCTGTGGTCTTCATGGCAGTCCGCGTACGTTCAGGTGACGCCCGTCAGCGTATTAAGAGCAAGATCGCCTCCCTCGAGGGTGATTTAGCCCGGTTGCAGGGAGAGCTTCTGTCACTTCGTCAGGAGTATGAGGCTGGAGCTATCAATGCTGAAGATTATCGACAGCGCGTAAATATGCTGATGCAGGACCGTGTCAACATCTCAAACGAGCTTCGTCGATTGAAGATAGAACGGTTGATTCCAATGGGAGGATCTTCCAAATCATTTGTAATAATCTCAATCTTACTCATTGGTATTGTGGTCATGCTTCCCATCATCCAAGGACTCTACTATGGGATTCAGATGGACGGGGATCGTTACATAGATTGGAAGTTTAACCTGCAGACGACCAAGGAGATTGAGATTACCACTTGGGCTTCTGGACTGAGTGACTTAGAGATAAAACCAATTGAGGATCTCACCAGAAATGCCACACCTGAAAGTGAGGTGGAAACGCTTACAAATGTGCGGCAATGGGATCAGACAGCGAGCTACTTGCGGATGCGGAACCAGATAGGTACGAACTGGATGCAACTTGCTGACTCAGACATTGTGCTTTTGCATGATCATGAGTACTGGATTGCCCCCCTCACATTCGATACTACAGCGACATGGACCAGCTTCATCAACCAGCACATTCTCTACACTCACACTGAGGGTATTGTTGTCCTAGATGCCTTCAGTGGAGAATTGGTCGAGTCTACAAATCTTGTGGCTCTCTTCAACAGGTCTAAGGACATTAATTTCTACTATGGAGAGGGTCGAGGTTTCGATGGTGTGGTGTTTGTCAATGTTCCCAACTTTGAAGAGGTTGGTAACGCCACCTTTGGCGGAGAACCTGACTACACGCTTCGAGGTTTCGAATCATTCTTCTACATTCTTACAATGGGTCCTGAGGCATGGTCCTATCTTGGAAGAGATATGGACATGTTAGTGGAACGTAATGTGCTCTCACGTGTTGACTCAATATTGCTACAAGGGTTGACGGCAGATAGGGACCCCTACATTGTTGTCGACCCCTTTGGAAATCTCTACTATGCTGTTTCAATCTTCATAGACTATCACCTATCAACTGGCTATGCCCATGAAAACTACATGCGATTCATGGGGGTCTGTCTTGTTGATATTGAGAACGGTAGTATGGGGTTCTTCTCAGCGCCTAATGCAGATGAGGAACTCTTCTTGGACATCACTTACATGAATTATTATGACTGGCAGGAGACTCCTGATTGGCTCCAGTCCCAATTGAAGTGGCCAGAGGACTTGTATGAACGTCAACTCGGTGTGGCGTATATCTTCCATGTCACTACTGGTGAACAATGGAGTACAGGGGTGGACTTCCATCAGAGTCCAGAGGAGTCCGACACACGATATGTCATCATGAATATCGAGGGTGTGAGTCGTTTTGTTGCCTATCACAACACTGAGTTCAAGGACACAGTTGCACACAATCTTGCAGGCATCTACATAATGGGCTGCGGGGACACGGACTTTGGGCAGTTCACGTTCTATAAGGCTGGTGAGGATGGATACTCAGACTGGTTAGGCCCCACAGCTGCTCAACAAGCATTCGAAACGAATGATGTTGTGAGAACACAACTCCAGCTCTGGGGAGAACATCGATATGGTAATCGCCTTCTCTATCATCTGGGTGGAGACCTGTTCTTTGTGATTCCAGTGTTCCTTGAGGTAGAGACCTCAACGAACCGAGTGATCCAAAAACTTGGTGGCGTTGGTCTTGTTGATGTGCAGACCGGAGACCGTGTGGAACTTGGCTCAAGTGTGGTCGAGGCTTACTACAAGATGTTTGGACTTCTGAACCAGACCATTGTTGAAGAGGGCGAGGTTGGTTTTGAGAGTGTCAGTTTCAATCCAGTCACCATCACCTCTGGTGAGTTCTCTAGCCTCTTGCTATTGATGCGGAACAACGACAACATCACACAACACCTCTATGTTGACATTGTCCTTGTTGCATCATCAAGCAACTTCTCCATCTTCTGGCATGATACAGAAGTGTTGAGTGTGAACCAGACATACACACTGGACATTGGGAATGTTGGAGCAGGTGACCTTTATGGGACCACACCTCTCGTAACAGCATATCTACCAGAAGGTATAGCGTTGGCCCAATACATTGTGCAGGTCCTCCTACGTACTGATGATGGGGTGGTGGATCAGGTCAATCTACTCTTAACTGTCACCTAACTCAAGCGTGAACGATACCATGAAACGGTACTTTCGAGACCAGTGTTGAAGTGCACTGCGGGAGAGAAACCTAGGACCGCTGATGTCCGCTCCATACTTCCAATGCTGTCCTTCACATCTCCCTCCCGCGCATTGCGATGAACTATCGTAGAGGTCGACTCTGGTATATACTCCTTGATTCGTTTAGCAAGCTCCAGAATGCTGATGCTGTCTGTTCCAGAGAGGTTCAGTACTAGTTCATTCGAACCATTTTTCCGCCCTCCAAGTATGGTTGCTTTCACCACATCGTCAACGTAAATGAAGCTCCTTGTTTGACTACCATCGCCATCCACAGTGATATCCAAGTTCTTAAGTCCCTGATTAATGAAGATTGAAATCACACCGCTGTACTCAGAATACTCCTGCCTTGGACCAAACACATTGAAGTACCGAAAGATGGTCGGAGTTATGCCATGAAGATGGCCATAGGACCGGCAGTACATCTCAGCCGCTATCTTCGAGGCTGCATAGGGACTCAGAGGATTGAGGGAGGTTCCCTCACTAATAGGAAGAACTTCAGGGTTTCCATAGACGGCAGCACTAGAACTAAACACGAATCTCCCAGCATTCCGCCTCCGGGCAACTTCTAACATGTTGAGGGTTCCATCAACATTCACCCGGTTGACCTCTATAGGATTCTCTGTTGACAACTTTACTGACGAGATTGCGGCTAGGTGAAACACTATGTCAATAGGGTCTTTCAACATCTTCAGAAGGTCTTTACTACAGATATCTACTTCCTCAAATCTGAAATTATCATGTGTGAGTGCTTCATCAAGGTTGGTTCTCTGACCCGTCTTGAGGCTGTCTAGCCCTATGACTGAGAATCCCTCTTTCAAGAGATTGTCTACAAGATGACTCCCGACAAAGCCTGCGGCCCCTGTGACGACTGCAGTCCCGCTCATCTTCACACCTAATATTGATTCTGACCTGTCTAGTGCCTATTTATCAGCTCCTTAAACAGGTTCTCATTTCGAACATCAATATATTGCAAAGGCCTTTATCACAGTACGAGAGAGGCACTCTCGGATCTCCATGTATTACGTCTACATCATAGAAACAACAGATGGGACTTACTACACTGGGATGACCAATGACCTAGCCAGACGCTTTCAAGAGCATCTGGCAGGCGACTCGCGGTCAGCAGCCTATCTCCGTATGCATAAGCCAGCGTTTGTTGTCTACCTTGGTGAGTGCAGGACCCGAGGAGACGCGATTCGCCTTGAACAACGAATCAAGAGGGACTACAAATTCAAGATGGAGTGCATCGGGCAACGACGTGATATAAGAGAGGTCATCGACACTGAGCTCAGTTATCGGTGAGAGGTATCTCGAAGCGTTCATATCGAGGACTCACACCCTTTCAATAAGTGGTTCTCATGACAGAAGCAGTTCTCGCAATTGATGCTGGTACCACTGGTGTCAGGTCAATGTTCTTTGACAAGTCCGGAAATGTACTCGGAAGGGCATATGCGGAATATGAGAGTTATTTTCCAAGCCCCTCCTGGGTAGAGCAAGATGCTGAGAGCTGGTGGGTCAGGTCCTGTGAAACCATCCAACGAGCTCTATCTGAAACTGGATTGGACCCTGAACGTGTCATTGGTGTTAGTGTGACAAATCAGCGTGAAACCATTGTTCCCATCGGCGAGAATGGAACACCTCTCAGAAAGGCGATTGTCTGGCAGGACAGAAGAACAGTGCCCCAGTGTGACTGGATAGAGAAGGAGGTGACTCAGGACGTTGTCTATTCTGTCACAGGACTCACGGTCGACCCATACTTCTCTGCACCAAAGATTCTCTGGATAATGCAGAATCAAGAGTCAATCTTCAGGAACACTCACAAGTTCCTGCTTGTCCATGACTATTTGATATATAGATTGTCTGATGAGATAGTGACAGACTTCTCCAATGCCAGTAGGACTATGTTGTTTGACGTGAGGCAAGCAAACTGGTCCGATAGAATCACTGAAGGTTTCGGTATTCCAAGAGAGAAGCTCCCCGAGGTTGTTGAGTCTGGGACCAAGATAGGCGAGATGACTGCGAGAGCCTCTAAGGAAACTGGACTCAAGGAGGGAACTCCCGTGGTGTCTGGAGGGGGTGACCAGCAATGCGCAGCCCTAGGGGTGGGTGTGGTAAAGGAGGGACGACTGAAGTCAACGACTGGGACGGGAACATTCGTTCTGGCCCACTCTAGGACGGTACGGTTGGACCCTGGTCTTAGAGTTCTCTGTAGTCGTCATGTTGTACCAGACTCCTTCGTTGTGGAGGCGAGTATGTTCACGACTGGTTCTGCCCTGAAGTGGTTCAGAGACAATCTTGGAACCGAGGAGAGAATAATCGCAGATGACCGTGGTGTTGATCCCTATGAGATTCTCACTGAAGAGGCAGAAGGAATTCCGGCTGGTGCTGAGGGCGTCATACACATACCACATTTTGTTGGTGCTGGTGCACCGAATTGGAACCCACACTCGCGAGGCATATTTGCAGGTCTAGCTCTGGGCCATACGCGCGCTCACATAGTTCGCGCAATCTTGGAGGGGGTTTCCTACGAGATCCGGACCAATGTGGAGGTGATGCGAGAGCTTGGTATTCCATCACAGGAGGTCCGTGTCACAGGTGGTGCCGCAAGAAGCAAGACATGGATGCAGATACAGGCCAACATCCTTCGGATGCCTGTTATTCGAACACAGATGGAGGAAGCCACAGCTGTAGGTGCAGCAATCCTAGCATTTCGAGGTGTAGGCGTCTTCAAGTCTGTCGCTCGAGCTGCAGAGGAGATGGTCAAGACCCTTCCCCCACTCAAACCAACAAAGGAAACTCTTGATGTCTATCAGAGGGGGTATAAAAAGTTCAAAGAACTGTACTCTGCAATCTCTGATTTACGACTTGATGAGGACTAGTCTGCATACACTGCGATCTTGTTGCCCTTATCCATGACCAATATCTGGACATTGGGGTCCTCATTAATCCACTCGTCAATCACAGCCTGTGGGTCTTCAACCCTATCAAGATGTGCTCTCTGGACGGTGTCTTCATCCAGCTTCGAGTATAGGCGGACTCGGGAAACTCGTTTCAAGAGCTCTGCAAACTTGTATGCCTTGTGCTCATAGAGATGGTACTGATCACTGATTGATTTGATAACATC
>JAEORX010000239.1 GCA_016840685.1 Candidatus Thorarchaeota archaeon | reverse complement strand
TGAACACAAGCTCTGGAGAGTACATCGAGAGAGAGATGAGACCTTTTTTGCGGAGGTCAATCTTAGTAGACATTCTCTGAAGAGTGATGATGTGTTCCTCCTAGACGCATGGGATGACATCTGGGTCTGGCGCGGGAAAGATGCAACAGCCCGTGAGAAGTTTGATGGGACTATTCTTGCAAGAAGATATGATGCAGAACGAGTCGGAGTACAAGAGATCGAGATAGTCGAGGAAGGACAGGAACCTGCTGAGTTCTTTAGGTCATTCCCATAATACCAATCATACCAACCTGTAGTGACCCGGGCGTGGCTCATAGAGGACTCCACTGTCCTTCATCCGCGCGAGGGTCTCTGCAGCGATATGATTTTCAACACCAGATTCATCGGCAATCTCTTTCAGTGTGGGTCCCAGAGACCCCGTCTTTCCTGTGTCCAAGTTCCTGAGCGCTCTCAACACTCTTGTATCAAACTGGTCAAAGCGACTTCCCTTCCCCCAGTCCCTCTCAGCTCCTTCTTTCAACTCAGTGAGTTCCATGAACTCCTTTAGTGCTGGCTCGAGCACTCGATCCCATGCATGCTTCAAATCCTTCGATGTGACCGTGTCTTTCCAGTAGGCGCGAGCTGAAGAACGTGCGAGCTTCAAAGCACTCAGTGGTCGCCCGAGGACATCCGCGTCAAGCAGATATCCTCGCGCAAGGACCTTCTCCTCCAGTCCGAAGCTCTCACGCATTGCTTCTAAGCGAGAGAGTATATGTGTGGTACCTGCATCGATGCTTCGTTTGGATATCTCAGGAGTGAGCATCTGATAGGTAATTGCTGACTTCAGAATTGGTAACCGTAGGTGGGATGGATTCCCAGTTTCAACCCAGAAATCCTCTGACGATAGTGCCAAGGGAACATCAGGAAGAGAGGCAGTTTCTGCTTCTGTAATAGTACTCAAAGATACTTCTTTGTACCCAGCTTGGTCTCTTCGTTTTACACAGATTTGATACATCCTATTCATGGAGTAAGAGCCAACATCGAATCGCCAGAGATGTGGAGTCTTGACATTAACTCCCTGAACATTCCTGTATATTGGTTGTCTTCCTCTCATCGCGGGGGGTAATACCTTTCTAATGAATGAAAGCAGTCTACGAACCTGCGTCCTAGAAGCGATAGCCTGTATACCTGTTGTCAATCCTCCGATACTCTCTAGGTAGGGAGGACTTGAAACAAAGAGTTGGGCAAACACCCGCTTACTGGATTCTCCCATTCCGACACGCTCGAAGAGAACACTAGAGAGTTCTCTGAGGTTCATGGGAGGGCGGAGTTCTGAAAGATAGTCGATAGGGAGTGTGGCCCAAGTTTCTGCTGCAATAGCTTGAATGACCCTTTGAGATTCTTGGAGAGGTCGTGGTGCTGCTACTCTTGGCCCGGTCACCTCAATGAATGCTCCATCGGGTGGAAACTCTTGATCCCTGCTGAAGTATATGAATTCCCCCTCCATCAACCATGGGCTAGGAGTCAACAGAACAAGGGTTGTGTCCCTTGTGTGATGCACGAATCCACGATATTTGAAAAGACGGGCGGTTTCCTTTTCCTTGAACTTTTGGAGCAAATATGACTCCCAGCGTGTCAATTCAGTCCCATACTGTCTGGTGTAGAGGTCGCTGATACTTGTGGCATCTGCAAGTTGGTCTCTTTCAGACCCATGTTGTCTGTATAGCTCCTCAATATCCATTGGTAAACATCACCTATCTCTGACCATCAGGTTTCCTTTTCCCTACGGATGTACTCACGATATGCCTTGGGATATAACTTTGCGAGGTCCTTGATTGTTGGAAGACGTTCGCTGTAAGGGATGTATGACTCTCCCGTCACTAAATTGGCAAGCTCCTTATCTAACAGGGGACGAAGTCTTTTGTTAATCTCAAACCCAATGAAATGTCGGAAATTAAGTAGAGCCGCTACAGCAGTTGTTCCGTTCCCCATGAAGGGATCAAGCACAATATCACCAGGTCTTGAAGAGAAATCTATACATCTAGAGACCACTTCAAGCGGCAATTTTGTGGCGTTCTTTGAGAGTCCAGTACGATACCGTCGTTTTACAGACCAGACATCTTCAGGATAGTTTTCAATTTTATTGAAGAAGTATTTCCGTGAGTCCTTAACAAGAAGTACAATATGATAGTGACTTGTGACGAACCGCTTTCTGGTATAGACACCAAAGGGATAGTGCCAAATCAAGTGATTCAGAGTGACAAGACCTGCATCTCGAGCACCCTCAAGAACAGCATCTAAATTTGTCCAACCACTGAAGACATATGCTGATGCCTCCGGTTTCATTATCCTAGGAAGTTCAACAAGCCACTTACTTGTGAACTCGTGGTATGATTCATCAGTTTCTTCATAGCCCTCGATGACTAGACGCTCATCTCTATTGTACACACCGCTCTTGCCATCAAAGTCGATTCCAAATGGGGGGTCTGCAATGACAAGGTCTATTGATTCTGCAGGAAAGCGCCTCATTCCTTCAATACAGTCCTCGAATCGTACTGTATCCAGCTCGAACTCCGGGGAAGGTGATTTGGTCTTTGCAAATCGTCGTTCAGCCTGTTTTCTGGTCCAGTCGAAATTGGGTCTGAAATAGAACTCTGCAAGATTAGGAATGTAGGGGCTGGTACGTCCCTTCTTCTGTCCATCCTTCTCTTCTTCTGTGTCAGTAGTCATGAGCTGTTTCACAATGATGTTCTTGACGGTTCTTCTTAAGACTAGTCATTCCTTACATTCACAGAGATTATCACATGATATCAGAGGGATCGACTCCTCTAGACATTGCACGCTGCGTCATCCAGTCCAGTTGATTGGCAGGTTGCCCAGGTCTGCCAGGAGATTCATCACGAATAAGCCCAAGGGCACCTTCAGGGCAAACAATTGCACACACTCCACATCCAATGCATCCTTTTGTGTCAACGATACACACATCTTCTGGAACGCTTAGTGCATCAAACTGGCATCTATCAACACATGATTCACAGCCGGTACAGAGATCAGCATTCACAGTCATTATGAAGTCAGTCTTAATGTATTCACGAGGGTTCTCAAGCTTCTCCACATTTCTA
>JAEORX010000065.1 GCA_016840685.1 Candidatus Thorarchaeota archaeon | reverse complement strand
CTTACCTACTTTAGCATGAACATGGTGATTTACACAGGTACAGCAGCCAAGCTTAGAGACGAGCTCCAGATAAAATACAGTGAGATCAAAGACATTGTCAAACAGGTGAAGAAACGAGCTAATAAGAAGGGCATCCAGTTCGTTTGGTATGCACCAACTCCAGTGTGTCTCTTTAATCCCATTGCTCATGGACTTGGGGCAAAGAGCTGTGCATGTTGTGACGGGCTACTCTCTGTTGATGCGGAGGGGGGACTGCTGCCATGTTCGAGCTTCAGTGAACCTGTAGGTAACCTTCTCAAAGAAGGATTTGAACAGGTCTGGTACAATCGTGCATCGCAGTTTTGGAGAGCAAAGGATTTTGCACCTGAAGGATGCAAGGTTTGCGAGCACTTTGATTATTGCTATGGCGCTTGCCCATTATATTGGGATGTCCATGGGTTTGACGAAATCAAAGACTTCTGGCCGAAGAAGAGTAGAATGGCCGAGAAGATTGATGAGGTTCGTTTGAATCTACGAAGAAGAATTCGTGGGGATCAGCATGGAATTACATGAACACCCTCATTCTTTTTTAGGAACACCGTAGTACGTCGACATACTCACAGGAACACCTGCAAGTTTTAGATACATCCACAGCTGCATCTTGTGCATCGCCAAATGTGTTGCGATCTCAGGCAGGTAATGAGCCCAGTTCCTATTGGGGCCTTGTTCATCGATTGCTCTCAGATTCTCTTCAAGAGCTTGATCGTTTGACAATGCAGATATGTGCTCTTTGATAATTTCGATTCCTTTGTCAAAGACTTTCAACATACCTTCAATATCCTCGCTCTTTAGTTGCTGCTCCATCTCATGGACTTGTTCAAAGTCCTGGAATTTCTTTGTATAGCAATTAAAATCAAGCAACGGAATTTGAGCAAGGTGATTTGCTAACTCAACAAGTGTGCGAAGTGAGTCCATTGGAGTAAATTGCATGTCAACATCTTTCACAGATGTAAGTACAAATCTCGCCTGCGAACTCTCATGTTCGAGCATATGCAATAGGATTGAAGGAATGGTATCCATTTCTAAAACCAATCAATTTAGTAGTCAAGTCACTCAAAATTATTTCGCTTGGCTTGCACGAGATTATTTGAGATTGCATGACAAAGTCAAAGGAGTCATCAATGCAATGAGGAAATTACAAACGAGTGATCTTATCACGCCAGCACTCCTGATCGATCTGAAGCGGTTGGAGAACAATCTCAGGAGTATGGCGGAGAAAGCTGAGTATAATGGCGTAAATCTTCGTCCGCATATTAAGACACACAAGTGCATCGAAATTGGTATGAAACAACTTGAGTATGGAGCACATGGTGTTACAGTTTCAACAATGGAAGAAGCAAGGGTATTTGCAGACGCCGGTTTTGATGACATAACATATGCTGTCCCACTAGTACCCAACAAATTTGATAGCGTGCAACATGTTTCACAAAAAGCTCACTTGAATGTTCTTTTGGATAACGAAAACATTGTAGAGCAGCTTAATACATTTTGTAATAGGACAGAGATTTCGTTAGATGTCTTTGTCAAGGTTGATTGTGGATATCCTCGCTGTGGGATTAGTCCTGAGGGGCAAGCCGCGATCAATTTTGTCAAGAGGATAGTAGAAAAGCCACATTTGGATTTCAAGGGTATTCTGACTCATGCAGGGCATTCCTACAATGCAACTACTGTGGATGAAATCAAGAAGATAGCTCGACACGAGCAAGATGTCATGATTCGATTTGCCAAAGCACTGACAGCAGAGAGCAATAAATTATCACCGGAAGTTGTGAGTATTGGTTCAACCCCCACAGTGTGTTTCACAGACACATTCCAAGAAGGCATTACAGAAATCCGACCAGGCAACTATGTCTTCTTCGATTATACGCAGGTTGCATTGGGTTCTTGCAAAGTAAAGGATTGTGCACTCACAGTTGTTTCAAGTGTCATAAGCACAAATCCAGGCAGGTTCATAATCGATGCGGGTGCAACTGCATTATCAAAGGACCTCGGCCCAACTCACATTGAACAGACTCCATGTTATGGGAAGATATTCAAAGACTATGACAGAGTGGAATTGGATTCTGGGGTTCTCATTGAATCTCTGTCGCAAGAGCATGGGAAAGTCGTCTATCAAGAAAGTGCAAGCAAGAAGTACGACTTTGGCGAGATGGTTCGCATTCTTCCAAATCACTCCTGCCTTACTGCGAATCTCTCTGACAAGTATCAAGTTGTGAAAGATGACGTAGTTCTAGACGAATGGAAGGTACATCGAGTAAGAACTGCATAGCATTCTCGAGTCTGTGTAGTTTTTATAGAGTAAACAACCCTTGAATGAGTGAGGGTGGTATATGAGTAGTGAGGCTGCGAGTCAGATTTTAAAGATAATTGACCAAGCTGAGTTGACTGCACCGCAAATCCAGGGAAACTTAGCGGTGTCTGGAATTGTTGATACGAGTGCGGAATTATACAATGGGATTGTTTCAACCCAGATTGCTCTTGAATTGGGCAACATGAAGGTAGAGGAAACCGGTCATGTCCCAAGTCTTCGTTTCTTTGCTGAGGAACCCACACTGATACGATGTGGGGAGGGTGTGTTGGGTGGGGGAAAACAAGACCGCATAATCGCTGAGAGTACTGTTGTTGAAGGTCATAGAAACCTCAATGTGTTCTGCATCGAGGCTGGAAGATGGGAGCATTCGCAAGGTGAATGGTTGCATACAAACACTCCGATTTCTATGCGAAAGGCAATTCTTGAGGGAAGAAATCAACAGCATGTCTGGAGCATGGTTCAACAGATCCTCTCATCTTGGGGTGTACGGTCAGGAACCAGTGCCCTAGGTGAGCTCTATGCGCATTTTGGGCATGAGTTTGAGAGATTCGTAAGTCGATTCAAGTGGTCAGATGATGATATTGGGATGATCGTGACTGTTGATGGAAAAGTACTTGGTGTGGAGATCTTTGGGGACAAGATGGGGTTACGAAGAGACTACACAGCCATCCTAAAGGAAAGCTACGCACCGCTTGCATTAAGGGGCACTGTTCGAGAGATGACATATCAGGAAATCAATAGCGGAATAAGTGATTTCCTTTCTGAGCTTCACTCGGGACAGAGACGTGCTCAGATTGTACATCATGAGGGCAGTCTAGCCTATGCGTGTGTGGTATGAGTTCTTACTTCAATCTGTTTGTAATAACGTGACCACAATAGGGACAGGTTTCCTCCTCTCCTGGGAGAATGGGTGCGTCCAGCTTACCGTCGCAGTTTGGACACACAGTCACAGCCTTTGGGAGATGAGAAACCGCCTCCTGTGTATAGACCACCCTGGAATTCTCATCAATCACTCCTCTGAACTTGCCTTGTTTTGATAGCTCCTTCATCGCATCAACAATCTGCTCATCCGTTGACTCGGTGACTCGGTTAATCTGATCGAAGGTCATTCGTCGCTGTGCGTAAAGAAGGTGTAGTAGACTCTCCTTCAATGAAACAGCCTTTGGACTGACAATCTCATATGCACCACGGTCCAGATAGACCAGAGGAAGTCGTCGTGTCGCTAGTTTCTCGGCTGCGTCAGCCACAACTTCAGGGTCGACACCAAGTTCCCTTGCTGCGTCTACAACGCTGATTCGACCCTCCTTCTGAACGAGTGGAATTAGGTCGCCCGACACATCTCCAATACGAGCCTCGCGACTGCCTTTCACTATCAACCAAAGACCTACGACCAGTTCTGGCAAAGCCACAATAGCCCAAGCGACCATTCCTGAGGCTATCAAGATGGACAGGTCTGGTTCAGAAATCATCATGGTACTCTGATACACAATGTATGACATTGCCACTGAAACGATCAAAAGTATAAGACCTACGAGTTGTTGAAGACGTGGATGCATAGATCTCTCCTCAATCCATGCGAGAACATGACCCCAATTATAGCTTGCGACTCAAAATTCTCGTTTTCACCGCTCTTAAGTGGCTCAAGTCCCTCAAAGTTATGAAAACTATAACAAATGAATCATGAGGCTTAGAAACAGAGAAGTTATATAAAGACAGAACGTTCTCAACTGAAGTACAGACCCTGAAGGACGTGTATGAATCTTTGGTAATAGATAAGGAAGGCGCTACTTCAGCAATCATTCTTCATCTAACGCCTGGAGAACCAGTGGTTTTCCCGGCTGAGTTTGTGGCAGACATCGGGGAGAAGGCAGGGTTGGTGGTCATGCACCACAAAGACCGAGTCGTGAAGATCTTCCCAGTTGCTAACGAGGACATTTACTTGCTCAGGATTGAGATCAGTGATCTCTCTAGAAACTTCCTGAAGCAGTTGAACTTTGCATTCAACGACGCAAAACTTAGTGACATCATCTTCACAACCGGAGTATGTTTACGCGGCGAGCGTTGTTACTACGAGTGTTACTTCATTCCAGATCAACTGGTGGTCACCCTCAACGAACTCGAGGACAGCCTCAAGAAGATCCCTGGAGTTTCCAGAGTGGTCCTCAGAAAGGTTTCCTAAACATGGACAAAAGACCACACCAGTGGTCTACGAGGTAGTCCTGCCCGATACCCGTCCAAATGATGTCGTATGTGGAGCCTCAGCCGCAAGCTTGAGGCTCACTATGTATTTTCTCTATTTCACATTGAAAGAGAAAATTAACTGGACCTATCAAACTAACTCAAACCCCTCTCGACGCAATTCTCTATAGTTTCTGTGGTTGTCAGGTATGTACGCATCAAGGAACACACTGAGTATATGTTCTGCATCACCTTGAATTCCATAACTATTGAAATATCTGAGAACATTTTCAATATCTCTCCGGAGCATGAGCTCAACCTTGTTCATATCGGACCATTTGTTCACTGCCTCACTCTGAGGGACATCGATAATCCAAGTTGTATCCCTCCACCACAAGATGTTGTAAGCACTAAGATCTCCGTGTACATAGTGAGCATCCCTGTACATAATCAAGTATTGGTCGAATATCTCATTCATGACAGCTACTGGGTCTTCAAGCTCTACCTCCCTCAGTTGAGGGGCGGGATTCTCTCCATCTCCAATGAACCTCATTGTCAAGTAATTTGCCACTCTGGAAATTGGAGTAGGAATCCTCACACCCGCATTGAAGCAATTCTGAAGTACATCAAACTCAGCAACTGCAACATCCTCAATCAGACCAAGTATCCATCGAGTCTTCTTCCCACTTGATTCTCTTATATGTCCCTTTGTCATAGACAGCTTATGTGGTGTCGCCCAAACGCGATAGGCTTTGAGAATGATTGGGTGGTTTTTCCAGAGCGCGAGAAAAATCGAAGCCTCCTTTCCTGCACTGATAGGATAGAGCACATCTGTCGCAAGACCATATTTTATCGCTTCTTCTCGTATCTCCTGAAACTTTGGCTCTCCAATTTCAGCTTTGCCTCTCGTGCCACCTCTCAACGCGTCTCTTTTCTGGTCAATGGCACTTCCCTTTGCTAAAGGGTTGAACTTGTCTACTCTACTCATTCAAGCACCCCTCAAAGATTTCATCATAGTTCCTCATATTGCGAGGTAGGTACTCTGAAAGGAAGACATTGGTAATCTCATCAGGATCTCTCCTTATTCCATATTTTTTGAAGTATTGGAGTAGATTCACGATATCCCGACGAAGGATTGAAACAACTTGCTTCATATCAGACCAAGGACCAACCTGACATGCTTGAGGCAAATCGATGATCCAAGCCCGTCCTTCCCACCATAAGACATTGTAGGCACTGAGGTCTCCATGAACATAATGGACATCTCTATACATAATGAGGTAGTCATCGAGAATCTCATCTAGTACGATATCAGGTTTATCCAAATGTACATTCCTCAATTGAGGAGCTGGTTTGGTCAGATCGCCAAGATATCTCATAGTGAGATAATTGCCAACTCGACCGACGGGAGTGGGTACATTCATTCCTGCCTTGAAGCATGAAAGAAGTAGATCGTACTCTCTTGCGGCGATGGCTTGCATCCTTCCTGGAGCGAAGAATCCTTTCCCTTTTTTTGCTTGAGCAGACTGCCAGAATCTGTATGCCTTCAGAATGAGTGGGAATTCTTTCCAGTGTGCAAGGTAGATCGATGCTTCTTTCCCTGCATTAATCTGATACAAAACCTCAGTGGCAAGACCAAAGTTTGCAGCATCATTCCTGACCTCATCTAGAGTGACCTCATTGATAGCAACAGTCCAGCCTCTCTGATTTCCTCTTTGCACATCTCTCTTAACAGAGAGTGCACTAGGTTTTCGAGGATTTAGCTTCTCGACTACGGGCGCCATTCCTTAGGCCACCTCACTAATTGAGAATCGACATCCATGGTAAATACCAGGGATGCTGTCCAGGAAGGGAGCTTTACGCCTCGTTGGACTTCGCTTTTCGGAACATCTGCTTTCTAGGTTCGTATTGCATGTCTTTAACGAACCAAGTTCTTTGTGATTATTAGTATACACTTCTTGTTTCACTCTCATCGGCTGAGCGACACGCATCTTGCATTAGTAGCACATCAAATTACAAAAAGTCGAAACCCACAACACACGTTGTGCTTCAATGACAATTCAAACATGATGCGTAGAATGAATGAATAAGCACACAGAAGCAGCGAAAGCCAATCAGGCAATCTCAACGTTGGTGCAGGAATCCACTACAGTTTCAACTCTGATAACAATCATGTGTTCATTGCACCTCCGTTAACCAATTGACTGCTGCTCGAAATTAGAAGTATATAGGCGTTACGGTCACCGCGAGAAGTATGGAGGTCAATAGGGAAGGATTTATTTCCCAAAAGTTCGGCCGTCCCACGCTTTCCGTGTCCTAGTTGGATACTCAATCAAGAAACGAAAAAGACGGGACGAAAAATAACATGGCAAACCCAAGCAATCCACTCATAGTTCAGTCCGACAAGTCTGTCCTCCTGGAAGTTGATAACCCGCTATATGAAGATGCTCGAGACTCGTTGGCGCGGTTTGCTGAGCTCGTGAAAAGTCCCGAGTATGTGCATACCTACAGGGTCACACCCCTTAGCCTCTGGAATGCTGCTGCAATGGGCATGACACCAGATGAGGTCATTGCTGCACTGGAGCAGTATGCGAAATACCCCATACCAGGCAACATCGCTCGAGAGATTGTTGATTACATGTCAAGGTATGGGCAGCTCTCACTCTATAAGGAGGGTCCCGACCTTCTCCTCTTGTGTGAGGATGAGGACCTCGCAGAGGAGATATGGGCAAATACGAAAATCAGAGAATACCTCATTGAGCGACAAGACGAGGTCACTCTTCGAGTCGACCCAGCGCAGCGTGGGATGCTGAAGCATGCTCTAATTGAGATTGGACATCCAGTTGAAGACATTGCAGGGTATGTGGAAGGCGAACATCTCCCCTTTGAGATTCGTGAGGTGACCCTAGATGGTAAACGATGGGGACTTCGAGCCTATCAGGAAGATGCTGTTGCTATCTTCTATGCTGGTGGTGGAGTGAGAGGTGGCTCGGGTGTTGTGGTTTTACCCTGTGGTGCAGGAAAGACCATGGTGGGTATCGGTGCCATGCATAAACTCCAGACCTCCACAGTCATCCTTTGTCCAAACGTTGTGGCAGTCAGACAATGGATTTCAGAGCTTCTTGACAAGACCACACTTCGACCGGAGGACATAGGTGAGTACACTGGAGATAACAAGGAGATACGCCCTGTCACTGTGGCAACATATCAGATTCTCACTTGGAGGAAATCGAGAGAGGACAAGTTCCCACACTTTCAGATCTTCGAAGCAAGGAATTGGGGGTTGATAATCTATGATGAAGTTCATCTACTACCAGCACCTGTGTTTCGCGTTACAGCAACGATACAGGCAACTCGGAGACTAGGACTTACAGCAACTCTAGTCCGCGAGGATGAGAGAGAGGAGGACGTTTTCAGTCTGATAGGTCCCAAGCGATTTGATATGCCGTGGAAGCAACTTGAGGACCAGGGGTGGATTGCTACAGCTGTCTGCTATGAGATAAGACTTGATCTCCCTGACGATCTTCGTAGACCCTATGCTCTTGCGGAGGACAGGAAGAAGTACAGAATAGCCGCAGAGAACCCACTCAAAATCGATTTAATTAAACAGCTTATCAAGCATCATGAGAATGACAACATTCTGGTAATAGGCATGTACCTGGACCAATTGAAGCTCATTGCTGATGAGGTGAATGCACCATTAATCACAGGAAAGACAAGCAATGATGAGAGACAACGCCTCTATGATGCCTTTAGGGTGGGGGAGGAGAAGATTTTGATTGTTTCCAAGGTAGCCAATTTTGCACTTGACCTTCCAGATGCCAATGTTGCCATTCAGGTGTCAGGAACCTTTGGCTCTCGTCAGGAGGAGGCTCAAAGGTTGGGAAGAATTCTGCGACCCAAGACAGATGGAAGCTTCGCTCGCTTCTACTCTATCATCACGAAAGACACACGGGATATGGACTTTGCAGCCAAACGTCAGCTATTCCTAACTGAACAGGGATATCAGTATGTTATTGCCTCAGCAGATGAGAAGGTCTGGGAAACGCCTCCTGAGCAGTTTTTCCGCTAGAATAGGATAGACCTGAGTTTCGACATTTTCAAACAGGCATAATCGAGGACAGATGTTCTTATCCTTGGCGTGTCCAGATTAGGTTCCACCAGTCCAGCCTCCATTGAGAGTAGACGTTCTAGAGACCATTCGATAAGGAAGCTCAGCACAAGAGAGCGAAGACGGTTGACTAAGTCCTCATCATTGGAACTGAGGAAAAATGAATTGATGTCTTCAGGTGTGTGAACTGTGGTTTCAAAAAGGTAAGCCAAGTCATAGAAGGAACTACCAATTGCACAAGCTTCGAAATCCAACAGTGTAACTCCCTCGGAATGAAGGACAATATTTGGCACCCATAAATCACCGTGCATCACAGAATGTTTCCATTCACCCAGGGAATCAGTATATGACAAAACCAGAGGATAGATCTCACTGACCTGGTCGATCAAACCAGCCACCTTCTCGGAGGCACTTGATAATTGGTCATGATTTGCAACCAGTGAATGGTAACTAGCTAGATAATCAGAGGGTGATTCAAAGCGTGGTATTCCTGGTGGCTCTTGATTTGACAAAATATGAAGGCACTCTCTTAGTGATTCAATCTCAGAGTGTGTAAAATCTGAAAGGGAGTCATGAATGACACCATCCACGTATTCAAACACAATGTATGGAGTCTCATTTGCATCAGGAAGTTGACCTATGGCTAATGGCTGCGAGGCAATTCCAAGTTTATTGAAGAACAGACTCACATCATAGAGATATCTGTAGGGACCAACACCAAGAGAAGCCAATCTGGAAGGGAGCTTGAGGACGAAATCAAGACCACCTGAATGACCATGGATGTTGAGATTCGACCATCCACCTAGCATATGAGATTCGAGGGACACCTCGCTGTCAAACAGGTCGCATGCATCTCTTAAGAGCTGTTCAAGTTCTTGAATTGAGTGTCCATGAGCTTGATGTATCTGTTGTTTCATCATCTCTTAAGTCCAACTCTCAACAACTTCTAAAAGGATACCGTATGCAAGACTGAGTATGAATGGCAGAGACCTCCTTCTCATCCTCACTCACTTGTTCAGAAAGGTGGGGAGTCCAGTTAAAGTTGAAGAAGCAGTGGAATTCCTATCCTTCAGATGTCGATATGGACGTCCGAGTCAAGTTAGACGTATGCTTACATTTGCACTTCAAAATGAGATGATATCCCGAACCGAGGATTCAATCGAGGCTGGTTTTCTCTATGACCAGCAAGCTCTTTCTCATAATATTGTTTCCAACTTAAAAAGCACCATCAGAATGGACAATGATGTTGAACCAATGTTCTAGAGTTCATCAGCACCGATAGCTCGAAGTGACGCAAGTAGTGCAGCTAGATGGACAAAGGCATTCTTTCCCTGCAAGAGGCGATAGTCAATCTCAGCCACCCTATCCAACACCTTGCTAAGAACGGGAGGGGAAAAGGGACGTTTTACCAGATCACGTTCGATTTCAACACAGACTTCTTGAGGACTGTAACCATCAATTGCAACCAGATTTCGGATTTCTTTCCTAGCGGCAGGGTATTGCCCATCAAGTGCGAGTGTAACAATGCTGCGTACGCTTGTGATGAGTGGAGTTTCTGAGTATTCATATACTACATCCTCTGTTACAGTATCACTCGCTGCAGATGCAATCTGGAGGAGGTTAATAGCACGACGAAGGTCTCCTTGAGACTCCCTGGCAATAGCGGTCAAAGCTGGTTCATCTATGGATACCTTTTCCTCCTTTGCAATATCGTCTAGAAATCCCTGTACAATGTGATCTGGAGGGTTTGAAAAATTCAGTGTGAGACACCGAGAAATAATCGCAGGACTCCATCCTGAGAGACTTGGTGTAATTAGTATGAATCTGCACGTGTCACTGTATAACTCCATGGTTCTTCGAAGGGCTTGCTGCATGCCCGATGACAGAGCGTCGGCTTCGTCTAAGACCAATATCTTCACTTTCTCATCAGCGACAGTGGCGGTTGAAGCGTAGAAACGAATAGCCTCTGAGAGCAATTCACCCCTTGTGGGGTCTCCTCCCCGACCCCGAGCCATTCTTGCTGCCTTCGCTTCTCGAAAGACAACAGACATGTACTCTTCGAGCTCAGATCTCTGACCACGTTCAAGTTTCGCTAGGTCTTGGACTGAGCGTTTTGCTTTGGTTACAGGGATATCCCAGACATCCCGGATGTTGAGTATCTTGAAGTTCGCGTTGTAGCTTTCTCCGAGAATCTCTCTTGAGAAGACCTCGGCTGCAGCAGTCTTACCAGTTCCTGAAGGGCCATAGAAAATCATGTTTGCGAATACGCTTGATTCTGCAAGAAACCTTAGTTGATTGATAGTACTTTCTCGACCAACGAAATCGCTCCAAGTCTTGGGCCGGTATTTTACACTCCACAGAGCCGGTTCCAAATTTACACCCAGAATCGGGTCATAGTCAGAGAAGATAAGCTTGTTTCTTTTACTCTTTGAGCTACTAGTTGGGTATGATGACAGAACCAAAAGCTCCTTAAATGCTCAAAAGCTGGGCGCTTGTTTGCAGCTGACAGTTTTGCGGTCGGGAATGATGATGCCAAAAGAAACACTAGAGAAAGAACTCGAACACATCCTGAGAGAGGACTTGCTAGTTGCCTGTCAGTATTGGTCAATAGATGTAACAGGAAAAGACACTGGTACATCACTCATCAAGATGCTTGCTGAACGGATGCGGATGCCTGAAGAGAGGAAAAAAGTATTCGCGACATTATCGCAGCTCGAGAGAGACCTTCTTGGTGTTCTAACTCTCAGTGGCGGAGCAATGAGTTATGACCGACTCAAGCCATTCAGGAAAATCTACAGCTATGGTCAGTTGAACCAAACCGAGAGAGACCTTCGAAAGAAGGGCATAATCATCAGACGAATGATGTCACGACTGACTGAGTTTGGGAGGGAGGTTGCAGAGTTCAAGATACTTGACTTCTTTATGCCACATCTTAGAGACCTATTCGAAGCAAAACCTGAACCAAAACCAGAGAAGCCGATGAAAGCAAAGAATATCGTAAATGAACGTGACACTCTGATCTTAGACATGCTTCTGCTTGTTTCATACCTGGCAAAACATGAGGTCCACCTGACCAGTGCCTGGGAGTTTCCTCGAAGAGAAATCGACAATATCAAAGAACCAATGTCAAAACCCACAGATGAGAGATTTGAGCTTGTTCAAAAGATGGCGCGAAAGATGGGAGTCTATGTGGTTGGAGAAGGAGATGTTGTGCAACCATCCAAAGTGCATCTTCTGTTTGCAGGCGAGCATCGACATGTGGCTCGCCGCTTGTTGCTATCTCAGCTTGGAAGAACAAGAGCAATCTGGGCTACACCAGACCAACCCACAGAGTACACACTAAACTTAGCAATATGTAGACTCAGAGAGAGTACTACCGATGAGTGGATAAGTGTTGAAGAACTCAGAGATTGGATAAGGAGTGAGCTCTTCATTGAGAATCAGCAGTTGAAATGGATTCAGGTAGATGAGGATAGAGTGCAGCTCTCACTCGAAACCCCGATACTTCTAGGACTCATAGAAGCCGCATATCGAGGGAAGAAGCTCTTGGCAGTGAAACTGACCGATGTTGGTGAGAATGTAATCAAGGGACATCCCTTTGAGAAACAAGGGCAGCGAGAGTCGTTCTTTGTACTTCCAAACTTCGAGATTACTGTCTTTACCAGCGAGATGGAATACCAAAACTTGTACCGACTCATGCTCATTACGGAACCAGTACGTACTGATGTAGTAAGTACTTTCAAGATTTCAGATAGATCAGTATTTGAGGCCATTGAAATCGGATTGCGAGAGGATGATATTCTCGGATTCTTAGAGAAAGAGAGTAGCAAACCGATTCCAAGAAATGTTGAGAGGTCTATAACGGATTGGACCTCACAGACCACCTTCACTACGATTTCAGATGTAACACTATTTGAAACGGAGAATGAGAAGGACTTGGAGAGCATGATGTTAATTCCAGATTTCACTAAACAAATTGTCAGGAAGGTAGGACCCACAGCGGTCATTATATCCGGTGACATCGAAGCTCTTAGCGAAAACCTTCGCAAACACAAGTGTATGGTACGTAGAAAGACTAGAGAAGGGGAGGTCACATCAGCAACTGACTCATTGGTCGCCGAGCAGTTTCTTCTCTATGGTGAGGACCAAGTTATTGAAGATGCACCTGAGCTCTGTGAAGGGTGTCCAGCCCTCCAATCGTGCAACAAAGTTATTCGGCGAAGAAGTCAAGCAAAGAGAGGTGGTTAGAGATGACAGATCTCCTTCCAAGGGAGCTAGTAGGTCATTTCTTTGGTGTTGGAAGTCTTGGTGAATCAACGCCATCAGTACCAGTTGAATATGTGAAGAAACTCGAACTTCCATATGCATACAGTATAACAGCTTTACCAGAGGAGGACATGATAAGGCAATTCGCTTTTTTAGTGGATGGTTATGAGAAGAAGGGGGACTTCATTCTGGATGTTGATATCCACACATATCGAGACATAATTAGTGATGACGAGCCGCTGATGTTGGATAAGCAACATGGTCATAGCTTCTATCTCATGAGGGATGGAACACACTATCCTTTTTTTAAAACACAGCAGACAGCTCCAGCATCAATGTGCTTTAGTATCAGGGATAGCACTGGAAAGCAGCATGTCACACGAAATATGTTTCATTTCTTTCAGAGGTTAATGACAAGAATCGCTCATGGGCAAGTCGAGTACCTGAGGGAGTTTTGTGACACCATCATACTCTGTCAGGATGACCCGGGCCTTGGTCATGTGACTGCTATGATCAGTCAAGGCAAGGTTCCTGGGCTAAATCTTCGAGAGATATTCCGAAAGACCGACAGTATCTACCCCGACTCTGTAATTCCAGCATTCCACTATTGTGATGACTGGCGTCAGCTGAATTCTGATGGCTGGTATCCATTATGGGAGAGCAGTCCAAAACTGATCCACATCGATGTAGTTCGTTATCCCCCACAGGTAAGCGAAGAACAAGCACTAATAATTAGCGAGTTCCTCAGAGAGGGAGGGGGCCTTGCTCTCGGTGTTCTACCCAATGTGGATGATTCCTACGCGAAACCAGTTTTGGAAACTCTTCAGGACAACCTAACACAAAGTCTTCATCTCTTCTATGATAGTGGCGTTGACCCTAGTCTTGTGAAGAGGAACACTATGATATCGACACAATGTGGTCTGTCAGGAGCAAGTCCTAAACTATCCAAACGGATCCATGATGAGAGCTTCAATTTCAAGGATATCTTCTATCAAGTGGTTGAAGCGATAGAGTAGTTCAGATATCTAGAAGGGCCAAGGAATCGTCCTGGGTGGAATATGAGGCTGAATGAATCCAGGAAACCAGATATTCATCAATGGTAGGAAAGGTGCGACAATCACTGCTGCGAGTAACAATATAGCAAACGTAAGAGTGTGAATCGCAGTTACATAGGTGTAGTATGGCCTGATGTAGGAATAGAAAGCAAAGGCAGGAATCGACAATGCAACCATAGCCATTATCTCGACAGGATCAAAGAAGAAAGGCATTGACACCGGCCAGAGGAAATAGAAAATCAGAGTGATCTTCTCACTTGATGTTTCATGATGTGCAATCTTGTGAATCCCATCAACTCCCTGTGCCAAGAAGAAGACAGGTATAAGCAACCACCATTGAAGGCCGACAAAGAACATTGGTCCAGCATAGAAGAGAAGGTCACCCACACTCTCAACTCTCTCCCAGAAGGGATTCCTACTTATGAATTCGGTCATCTCTGTCATATAGTATCCAATCATCTGGAAACCAACGAGAACTGGTAATAAGACAAAAGATATGATAATCATCACAACAGCTGCTCTTGGGAGTTCAGGTATCTTTCCCTCATGGTAGTTATCAAGAGGATAGATACCATGCAGTGTGAAAGCTGTTGCAAAGACCAACACACCACTAGGTAGGAAGAACAGTGGTTGAAAGATGTATTGAAACACACCAAAGCCTTCGTACACATTCCCATAGAGCGGAGTAAATGATGTATCTAGTATTGGAAGAAAATACCAGACACCAAACACGACCAGAAGCTCGGGAATAAGCATCTTCAGTCGATAGTCTTGAATGAATTTCATCACCGGACCGGGTTCATTGGCTTGTTCTTCCATGGCCATTCCTTCTTTGCATCAGTCAAAAGTAGGTTTTCGAGTAGCGACATCTTCATCCTCTTCCCGTAGTTTATGCTGGAATGGTCGACCTTGCCCATAGATTTCTGGATCCATGTCCTTGGTCATATTCATAATCACAGCAAATCCACCAATCTGAATTGCCACTGAAACTAAGGAAATCAGAAACACCTCGGGGAAGTACTCATGTGTGAAAAAC
Organism: Candidatus Thorarchaeota archaeon; assembly: GCA_016840685.1. Classification (GTDB taxonomy): domain Archaea; phylum Asgardarchaeota; class Thorarchaeia; order Thorarchaeales; family Thorarchaeaceae; genus SMTZ1-45. The sequence continues at coordinate 871 of JAEORX010000065.1, read as the reverse complement.
TGGAAAATCCAGACAAACGGGTAAACAATCACTTGTATTAGAATACCGAGGAGAAGTCCCAAGACCCATTTGTTTGTCCAATTGCTAGAAGTCATATTTTCTCTACTTCCTACTGCTTTTTAGACAGGTCCTCAGCCCGGATGTCCAATAATTAAAGGTGTCTATGGTAGCTACTCGGGTCTATACGTGTCCTTCAACTCTTCTGCCAGAAGTGCAGCGAGTCGTCTAAAGTCACCCATTGAAATGTGTGGAACACTACTTGTACGTTCGGGGATTTCAAAGCGCGCAACGATGACGATGACATCCTTGTCCATCGAATACTCAAGAAGGGCTGGATAGCGAGTACCTATTCGAAAGGAGTCTTCATGAGGTTTCACTCGACCTCCTTTGTATGCAGTACCAACAAGGTAGGGGTAGGTGAAAGATCCACTCTGTGAAACTTGCACCTGAATTTGGACTGTTTCAGGAAGACTCTGGATGTATGCTTTAACTTCAGCATCGATTATAGTCTGGACTCCTGAGCGGACTCCGAGTTCCACATTCATACCCGCTCTGATTCCTGGAACACCAGCGAGTTCACGTGCAAAACTATAGACATCTCCAGTTACTGGTCTTTTGAAGAAGTCCTGTGCATCGATGGAGGGTATCCTGAATCCTATCACGAATCCTGCAACCGCAACGATACTATATTCAAGTACAATGAAGAGAATCTGATCAAATAGTGGATTGAGCAGAATTATGGTCATCTCTTGTGAAATCAGGATCAAAAACCCAAATGCAATGATGAAGATGAATGAACAGCAACAACTCAAGTAGTCTCCAGGGTGGGAATATAATTCACCATAAGCATCCTCATACTTTTCAACCATAT
>JAEORX010000064.1 GCA_016840685.1 Candidatus Thorarchaeota archaeon | reverse complement strand
GTGAGATAGAGGTCGATGCCATCATCATGGATGGACACCGCCTCCAGAGTGGTGCGGTCATGTCTGTCAGAGACATTGTGCATCCCATATCTCTCGCTAGATACGTGCTTGAGAGGACCTCTAATTCCCAGATTGTAGGCACAGGTGCAAACAAGCTATACAAACAGATGGTGGCTGAAGGCTTTCGAGAAGAAACTGAGCACCATAGGACTGAACCACCACTCATTGCCCAAGAGCATGACACTGTGGGTGCCATTGCAGTGGATGAACATGGCGGAATCGCCGTGGGCTCTTCTACCAGTGGCTGGCCTGGAAAGTTGCCAGGGCGTGTGGGTGACTCTCCGATCATTGGAGCTGGTGTCTACGCGAATGATGTTGCTGGAGCAAGCTGTACAGGAAAGGGTGAACAAATACTTCGGATCACGATGGGCAGGATGGCTGTGTTTCATGTTGAGGGTGGTCTCTCAGTGGGTCAGGCTGCAGAGACCGTCATGTCAGAGCTCCGCCAGAAGACCAGTGGAGAGGCTGGACTGATTCTGGCTGATACACTGGGAAACGTAGCCTTGAGGTTTGACACTCCTCATATGCCTGTAGCTGTACTTTCAAGTGATATGGAGCAAGTCTACTGCTCAATGACTCCTCAATGGCCTATTGACTAGTATCTATTCCAGAAGTCTCTTCTCACCGGTTATTTTCAGTATCTCAGTAATGTTTTGACTGACCTCAAGGCAACCAAGATATTCTCCCGTAACATCCCTGACAGCGAAATATCGAATATATATCGTCTTTTCACCCAGGTTGATCCAGAACTCCGCTGCATCTCTATTCCCACTCCTAAAATCGTTGAGAATTTCCTCAACAATATGAACGCTCTTCTTGGGATGGCATAGCTGAACACTCCTACCAATCACAGCCCGTGAACGAACGAATATTCTGTCAGGTGACTCGCTGAAGAACTGGACACGGTCATGTGCATCAACAAATGTGATGTCGATGGGTAAGTGATTGAAGATTGCCTCAAGCACTCCCATGGATAGTTTTCCACTTCCAAATGCAATTTCGTTCTCTGAAATAGTGGGTTTCTCTGGACTTGCAGGTTCACCTCTCCTAAAGGGTTTGACAGAATAGCTACAATATCCGATATCATCGAAATCCTGAGTGACTGTATCCCATTCCTCCTTGCTCAATAGCCTCATTGAAGCTGGGAAGAGGATAGAGTTCTCCTTGTTGAAGTGGCTAGCAAGCATATTCGCTAGGTTAATGGATGTGGCATGTAGCTTGTCCAAGTTCTTCGCAAGCTCATCATTAGATTCTGCTTTCATCTCGAATAGAGTCTTCTCAAGTGAATGTATCTCCTGATGTTCAGTCCACATTGCTGAAGGAGGTCCAGTGAGTCCATGTTTCTCGATTAGCGGAAAGAGAGCGTTCTCCTCCCGCTGATAGTGTGTTTCTGACTCCTCGAAGAATCCGATTAGTTGCCGTATTCTTTCCAGAAATTCCGGTTTCGTTTCTCTCTCACCTTTCACCATGCTGGTAATAAGAGACGCGAGTTCATTGACATATTCCAAGAGAAGAGAGTGCTCAGCCATCAGAGTAAACACTGGATGTCCCTTCTGAACAATGGGTTTTTGATTCTTTACCGACTCTCTGAAAAAATTGAAATTCATATCAATGAGCACTTGGATGTCTTTCTCTGACACGCCCTCTTTGACCCACTCCTCCTTGTAGAGGGAAATCTCTGCGGGGTTGATGACACCTAATGCGCTCATATAATGCTTCTTTAGTTTTTCAAGATCTTCTCCGCCTTGTATCCTCTCAACAAAATCTCTCAGTAAGTTTTCTCTCTCACTCATTCCGAATCCACCAAGCCACTATAGAGAAACAGCTTTGATATGTCCTTTGACTCTGTTCTCAAATATACTCAAAGAATTACTATTATAAATATAGTAGTTACCATTTGGAAAGTGATTGAAATGAGTATGCGAACAAAAGAGAGTGTAGAGATGTGCCCGGTCTTTGCAGCCTCCAAGATTCTGGGCAAGCGCTGGTCGATAATCATCATCCAAGTTCTGCTACGTCCTGAGGCTGTCATAGGGATGAGATTCAACGAGCTGGAAAAAGAGCTCAGTTGGATAAGCCCGAAGGTCCTGACTCAACGACTCAGGGAGCTACAGGAGAATGGAATCCTCAAACGGGAGGTTGATGTGAGTTCTATGCCACCAAAGGTTTGGTATACCTTGACTGAGAAGGGCAGAGATCTTCAAACAGCCCTTGAAGCCATGCAGGAGTGGGGCCTGAAGCATGGCGGACGCTTGGTTACTGCATGCTTGGGGAAAGGTTTTGAACACTGCCATGAATGCCAGCATTGACAAAATGAGATATTAGATGCAACTCATACCTGATTCGTTCATGAAGCAAGATATCAAATTTGGCGCTAGACTGAGTCGTGTTATTTCAACAGTTGCCCCCGATAGTGAAAACATCAACATTACTCCCTATGGACACATCCAATGGCCTTTGGTGAGGAAAATTGCCGAAGAATGTGAACGATTAGGATTTGACTCGGTTATAGTTCCAGACCACCCTATGGATGATGTTTCTCGATATGCTTGCATGTCGACCCTTGCTGCCTTGGCAGCCTGTACGGAGCGCATCACCGTTGGAACCCTCACCACCAACACAATGAGATATCTCCCTAATCCCTCGCTCTTCATCAAGGAGATTGCAACTCTAGATCATCTTTCGAACGGGCGTCTATATCCTTTTGGACTGGGTCTCGGTTGGACCCCTCATGAGTATGAGGCTTTTGGTTTCCCCTTTCCAACACACAAGATACGATTAGCACAGATGGTCGAAACCATAGAAATGATGAACTTGATGTTCACTGAGGACCTCATAACCTATGAGGGTGAATACTTTCAGATCAAGAATGTCGTGTGCGAGCCAAAACCTGTACAGACGCCATTCCCAATAGTCATTGGCGGTCGAGGTAATCGCACTCTAGGCGTGGCTGCGAAGTATGCTGACCATATCGATATCTACGGAGGCATGGACCTAGATGTTCTTAAGGAACGTCTGAGTCATGTCGAGGACACCTGTTCCGAGATTGGTAGGGACTTCAAGAAAATCGTGTTCTCTTGGGGCTGCTGGTTCTGGATCTATGAAAATGATAAAGAACGAGACCGCTATGCTTCAGAGATCAAACGTCTTTCAGAGTATCCCGAGGACAAGTTCCATGCAAACATAATAATGGGGACACCTGAGGAGATTCTGGAGAAGTTCGAGTCTCTGATAGATGTTGGAATCTCATACTTCACATTACGCTTTGAGGACTTGCCTAGTACAAGAGGATTGAATCTGTTCGCAGAACATGTCATGCCTGAGCTGACCTGAGTATCACTACTCGTTTCCAATATTGGCTATCTTTTAGAGTCCTCAATCAGTTTGACAATCTCTTCTTCAATGGTAGGTGTCATCCTAGCTCGTGTCTTGATTCTGCCAACCTCATTGCCATCCTTGTCAAATATGAGAACTGTTGGGCTACTGGTGATTCCAAAGATGTCCACTTCAGCTGGTGAGGGCGGTACTGCCCAGAATTTGTCTGACCCATAGGGGGGCTTGGTCATACCACCTAATGCTCGAAACGGTTTGCCTATTTCTTTCTCAAGCAGTGCTAGCACAGGGAGAGCTCGTCTCGAGTCGCCACACCAGTTGGCGAAGAGAATGACAATTGTATACTCATCCATCAGTTGTTTGAGTTTTTTAATGGCATTCTTGTTTAGCTTGTACTCATCTCTCTGGCGAATGAATCCCCCTCTATAAGAAGGTTCTATCGCTTCTATAGCATCACCGCATGAAGGTGCATCAGTTATAATATCTCTCAATGTGGGCATACCGTTTCATCTCCTTGTAAGCCTGTCTTCTTAATCTATTTCACACACTATATCTGTTCCCTTAGAACCCTTTTTTGGTTGCAGAGGATACTGTTGTATTATCTTGGTCCATTTTGTAAGATACTCAAGATGGCTCCTCTCTTCTTCACTCATGTGTTCAACCAGCATTTTAGCAACTGGGTCATCCAATTTCTCAAGAGCCTGTTGCAGTAATGCTATCATCTCACTCTCATCATCCATAAGGGTTCTGATCTGTCGTTCTAATTTGACCCGTGCCGCATAGCGTCCCACTTTTGCTGACCACTCATCACACGGTGTAGCTATTAGGTGTTCAATCATTCCCTCCAAGAATTTGATATGCTTCCATGTGTCAAGTCGTAGTTCCATAAATGCAAGGCGTACTGCAACTTCCTTTGCATCTTCCTCAAGTGCGACCAGACGATTTAGGGTGTTTTTCTCAACCTCAATCTGGCTTCTCATTACATCGATTATCTGAGCTTCAGTTCCGTTCAAACATCAGCATCTCCATTAACAATTGTTAATTCATCTCTTATAAGGATATCCGTTTAAGAGTTATATTGGAGGGTCAAATTGAACCCACTAATCTATATGCAGCGCTCGTCGGTAGTCTGGATGGTCGAACTCCTCTCCCTCTTCGTGTTCGTTGCCCAGAAACTGGTTCATCATTAAAGCAGCGTAGTTCCCAGTTCCCACAGCCATGGCTACTTGCTGTGTTATTGCTCTAACGTCGCCAGCTGCCCAGACTCCCTCAATATTGGTCTTACCCCTATGGTCCGTGATGATGTTCCCCTTTCCATCGACCTCTATCCCAATCTGCTGAGCTAGTTCAGAACGAGAAATGTCCACAAATGCCACAAAGAAGACATTTGCTTTCAGTTTTCTACCATCAGTGAGAGTCACTGACTGGATCACACCAGGACGGGGAAAGTCGATAGACTTGATCTTTCCTGATGTCCACTTGAAGGGGGAGTTCTCTAGTTTGAGTAGATCTTGCTGCTCAAAGGGGACATAAGCATCTTCAGTCATTAAAATCTGAATCTTGTCCGTGAACCTCGTCAAGGCATTCGCCACATGGAGGGCACTCCCGACTGTTCCTGCATTGACTATGAGGACTTCCTTGTCCTTGCAGAGCGGTGCCTCGCAGTCTGGACAGTAGAAAGCTCCATTACCTACATTAGCAACAGGCAACCATCCTCTCCACATACCATCCACTTTGGGGTGTTTTCTTGAGGTTCCTGTGGCGATCAGGAGTGTCTTGGCATGGTACTCATTCTTGTCGTTTGTTCGGTAGCTTGGTTCAGTTCGAACAGTGAATTTGGGAAATCGACCCGCAATTTGGACAACATCAGCAGCAATGAACTCAGCTCCAGCTGCACGAGCCTCACCTTGGATGTTTCTCAGGAGGCTTCTACCCTCATGGTACACAGAACCAGAAAAGTTGAGGATGGAGTTTGTATGAAAATGCATTGGACTGGTCCCTCGGTCCAACACCAATACCTTCCGTTTATGGTAAGCCAAATGCAGTGCGGCTGAACATCCTGCTGGACCTCCTCCGATGATGATGGCATCATAAATCTTAACCATAGTAAAGAAACCTCACAATGCGATAGTTAAGACTGTTAATAACTCTATGGAGAGGTGCATTTGACACTTAACCAAGAATCATTATCAACGGTGCTAGCTAGGAGGGTTAGCCTAGGCATGCGCTTCCAGCATCTCTCCCTAGATCAAAAGCTCTCGAGTTCGCATCAATCGTCTTTGGTGGGACAAGAGCTAGAACAGCCTTTCTAACCTCTTCTGCAGGGATGGGGAAGTCTTCACAAGCCACAGTAGCTCCAATGAGGACTGAGTTCTCTGTACGTGCATTTCCAGCTTTTATTGCAAGTTCCAATGAGTCAAGAAGAACGATCTTGTCCGTGACCTGCTTTAACTTCGTAGCAATGTCATCAACAGTCAAATACTTGGTCTTCTTTTCTTTGTCGAGGGCTACACTTTTCGTTTCAGTGACAGAAGGCATGATTCTGCTACTCATGATAACCACACCGCCTTCCTTGAGGTACTCCACATATCTCAAAGCTTCACTCGCTTCCATGGCAATCATCATGTCAGCTTTACCATAAGGAATCAATGGAGAAATTGGTTCACCAATCCTGAAATGAACATAGATAGAGCCCTGTCGTTGAGAGAGACCGTGCTGCTCACCTGTCATCGCCTTAAGACCCGAGTCGACAGCAGCTTTTCCAAGAATGGCTGAAAGGAGCATGAGTCCCTGTCCACCAACTCCCGCGAACATGATATTGAAGGTCTTTCCTCGCTTGCTCATTTTTTCACCTCCATGTGTCGGGGCGCGTCAACTGGACATACTTCTCTACACTCAAGACATCCATCACACAGGTCTTGTTGAATGACCATCTTCGCATCAGACTCATCGATAACGATAGCAGGACAGTAAAACTCCTTTACACAGGCATAGATGACTCTGCATGTTTCTTTGACATTCTCACCGGGGATAATCTTCTCACCACGTTTCTTCTTCTCCCGGTCTCCATAGAGGGCACACTCCCTTCTTGAAATGATGACTGAAAAGCCATCGGACTCGATTGCGTCTTTGATAGGTCCAATGCAGTCACGAGTTTCATACGGGTCAATTATAACGATCTTATCTGCTCCTAATCCCTCGAACAACTTCTCCATGTTGATCTTTCTGGCAGGTGTTCCTCCCGCATCAAAAGGCGAGTTGGGGTTAAACTGCTGCCCAGTCATTGCTGTAACTGAGTTGTCTAACACGAACAGCGTGACATTGGAGTTATGGTGGATGAGATTGACGATTCCAGGGAGCGCTGCATGATACAGAGTACTGTCACCCACCATCGCAATCACCTTGTCTTCAAGAGACATTTCCATTCCTGCAGATATCCCAAGAGATGCACCCATGGCCAACATTGAGTCTGAGAACTCATTGGGTGGAAGGAAAGCCATCGAGTAACAACCAATGTCGTTATTGAACACAATTTTGTCACGAATCCTCAACTGCTGCAGTGCCTGTCTAAAAGCCCAGAGTGTCCCTCTGTGTGGACAACCAGGGCAGAAGATGGGAGGTCTCTCAGGTAGTATTTCCTTTAGCTTCTGAGCCTTCTTCAATACAGCATCATAATCGATACTAATTTTCTTGTCAACAACTTCAGCAAGAACCTTCTCCACAATTGGAACATTATATTCCAGCATCTCCGAAAAGAAACCGCTCCTCTTTCCAACTATGTTAAGTTTCGGGTTGACTCTCTGGGCAAGCGCCGCAATACGCGTTTCAAGATAGGGACTCAGTTCTTCGACCACAATCAGAGTTGACAGAGACCTGATGAAATCGGCAAGTTTCTTCTCTGGGAGGGGAAAGAGAGTTCCTAGTTTGAAGACTGGAAGAGCTATGTCAAGGTTCTGCATCGCTTCCATGACATGAAGAAAACAGACACCAGCGGTGAGTATCCCCACATTGCCGCCACCTGGTACAACTTTGTTGAAGTGTGTCTTTTCAAAATCTCTCTTGATGGCCTCATTCTTTTTGAGTAGCTTGGCTTTCAGAGCACGAGCCACAGAGCCAACAGTGAAATACTGTCCCTTGACATCTGCCCACTTGTTCCTCTTGAAGGGAGTTCTATTTAGTGTACCAAGATTGACCATTCCTCTCTGGTGGTTCACACGAGTTGTGGTTCTCATTATCACTAGTGTCTTATGTTTCTCAGAAACCTCGAAAGCCCACTTTGTCATGTCCAATGCTTCCTGGGCAGTGGCTGGTTCAATCATTGGCACATACGCCGCCTCTCCAAAGTATCGTCCATCTTGCTCAGATTGTGAGGAATGTGCGTATGGATCATCAGCAATCAGACAGACACACCCTGCGTTAAGACCCGTATATCCTATGGAAAACATCGAATCACTTGCGACATTCATTCCAACGCTCTTCATCGAGGTGAATGAGCGTTGACCAGCCATTGAGGCACCAGCAACCGTTTCTAGGGCAACTTTCTCATTTGCTGAGATTTGCATTTTGAAGTCACCAAAGTGCTCTAAGACTTCACCAAAGCTATCCAATATTTCTGATGTGGGTGAACCAGGATAGAAGGCTACGACCTTCACGCCCGCCTCTAATGCTCCTCTTACTACTGCTTCATTCGCAAGCATCAGAGCAGGACCACTATCGGTCCGTTTTACATCTTCTAGAGTCATAAGTAGATTCTCTCTCCGAATTCCAAGTATGCAGAAAGCAACCTCTATTTCTTAACATAAGCATTAGCTTAGAGCAGTGTTTCTTCCGGATTGATCAGCGACAAAATTCGATGTTGTCAAACATAATTTTGTGTGCTTTCGACGAATTAACCTTAAGTAACTCATTTTCAACCACAATATCGGGACTAGACGACACAGGAATAGCTCTAAGATGGAAATCCGTTTTAAATGCCCAGAATGCAAAGGCAATGCCATAGTCCAGATAAGTGATACTGAGGCACATTCTGTTAGAGAACGGATTCAAAATGAAGGTCGTTCCCCTACATTGATTATTAGATGTGAGAACAACCACGATTTACTTGTTACCCTTTACATTCTTCGTGATGGAGCAGGATTAGGTGTTCGTGATATCGTTGTGCCTCACCGGTCTGATAATGATAAAACTGAGTCAGAAAGCAAGGACTTGAAAGAGATTGATTGGCTAACCAAGGCATTTGGAGGGAAAAAGTGATGGTTGTTCGAATGGTTGTAAAAGTGAAATTGGATAATATGGAGTCAGAAGTACTATATCCGTCTGAAGTTCAAAGCGTTGAGAGAATTGCACTCCTGACTGGAATCGTACAACTAGTGTCGACTGCTCTTCAAAGGGATGGATTTTCAGCAACTATTTCTGAATCTCCAAATTACATGAAGTCCGAAAAGGGTGTCGTGGGATACATTCAGCTCACTGAATATTTGTATATCAGCGAAGCAGATAATGAAAAAGAATCCGGATCTATACTTTCACTAATTTTGAAAAATAGAAATGCTTCGGAGACTTGGCTTGTAGAGCTCATATCGAGAGCCCTCCGAAAGAGGGGCGAAGAGATAAGCAGTCTATGGGGTTGATAATATGCAAATTCCTATTGATTTCGATAAAGCACTAATCAATGCAGGTATTGTTATTACTTTGATTCTGCTATTTTCTATGATAGTCTATGCAAAACGGATCCGAGGAATTTACTCAGATATTAGTTCAGACACAAAACGTGCGTTATTGGCATTTTCAATGACGGGGATTTCAATCGCATTGGCTATCTTCGTACGTGTTCAAGTCCCGTTAAGGTTCATGATTACAGGTACTGCAGTATTATTTCTCGGAACCATTTTGATTACTGAATTATGGATTCTTTTTTCGCCTCGTCTTGCAAAGCAGGGAACAGTCATTACAACTCTCATCATCGTAATTGCTTATGTATATAATTTCTTAGAGGAATTCTTTGGATTCCCGATTTATTTCACGATGATTCAGCTATCCATTTTGTTAATCGTGTCTGTTTACCTAGCAGTAGTACTCCTGCGCGAAAATCCATCGACTTTCTCAGCCGGATTACTTTTGGTTCTTCTATTGCATATGTCAATCTGGATTATTGGAGCTATAGATTGGACCTTTGCACATCCACAATACTATATTGTGCAATTCATTCCCCCTATTGTAGCATCTACGGTTTTCATTTCAATCAGGAAACCATGGCGAACCACACTGACAACCTTCATATTGTTCTTTACTATCACAATCGGATTGCCACTACTTATAGCCTCGTATCAAGTTCAAAGTTGGACCATTTTCTTGTTTGTTGGTGTTGAGTTATTCGCAGCGTTGTGTTTGATTGCTCCCTTAGAATACTTCTTGGAACAAGCAAATCAAACTGGTGCTAGAATGCCTTTATACTTAGGAGCTGTTGTCATCTTTATAGCAGTACTAGTATCTACACACTCTCTATCATGGACATTGTTCATTAACCAACGACTCGCTTGGAATCGATATCTAGTCTGGGTTGATGTTATCATCGGTTCTTGTGCAATCATTGCGTTTATGCTTGCGGCTGTGTCATCATTCTATGGTGAGTGGGTACAAACTTTCACCCGTGAAGCAATGATTATCTTTGGAACATCTGCGGCATATCTAACCTTTCCATTGACTCAACCAACCACCATTTTCAATGATTATGTGTGGATAGCACTATTAGGGGTTGCTGCAATAGGTGCAATCATGTTCATTCGTCTGTCTATTCGAATAGTAAGAGCTGGAGGAGCCGTAGCGGCTAGAAGATTGATGATGTTTATTATTTCTGCTCTTATGATAGCAGTCGTGTCAATTTACTCAGATAGTATTCCGCCAGAACCCCCCGCGATTCCTGTTACAGCGATACTGGTTTTGCTACTAGCCGGTGTTATTGCAGTCTTCAGTAGCCCTCCAGTAACAGCACGTTTATCACGTTCAGTCGAAGAACTGGAAGAGCTGAGTGATTATGGTGTAGAAGAAGATGGCTCAATTAAGGTACAATAAATTGGTGCGAAACATGAAAATCCTGAAAGCTGTTGTTCTTGGAGATACAGAGTGCGGAAAGACCTCATTCACGCAACGGTATACAACTGGGAATTTTCCTGACCCTAACTTTCTCCGGACCACCATCGGAGCCAGCTTTGACACTAAACGTGTGACTACTTCCAACGGTAGAGATGTTACCCTATCAATTTGGGACTTTGGAGGACAACTCCGATTCATCGATCAGATGAAATCAATGATCAGAGGAGCCTCAGTTGGATTGTTATTCTTTGATGTGATGAGGCTTCAGACCTTGGATAATCTTGAAGGATATTGGATTCCAGCAATCGAAGAGAACAGTAAACTGAAATTACTAGAAGGCGATGGTCCCAGATTTATGATAGTAGCAAACAAGGTAGACCTTCTAGATGAGGAGCGCTATGATTTCATCTCTGATGAGATGCGCTTTGTTATGGAGAAATACAACATGGGTGGCCAAATGATATCAGCCAGAACAGGTATTGGACTAGAACGACTGGATGATGGATTCTTAGCCATTGTGGATAGATTTACTGCTGATTGATTGCAGCCTAGCCACCAGGACTACCTTTCCAAGGTGTGTCCTTCCATAGTACGTCCCAGATGTCATCCTCAGTGAGTGTTTCTGGTTCGATGACGGTTTTATGGAGTTCCTTGAGAAGCGCATGGTGTCGAACTTCATCTTCACGAATCATCATAGCAATGGTCTTGACCTGGTCATTGTCACTCTGTTCTGCGAGCTTACCATAGGTCTCAACAGCTTGTTCCTCCATCTTGATATGAGCTTCAATCCCCTTGGCAATCTTGTCCCGCTCCTTTTCACTGATGAAGGGTGTTGGACCTTCCACAGCTCTTCGCAGTGATTGTAGAAGGGAGGCATGCTTCTTCGAGTCTGTTGAAATAGCTAGCAAAAGGTCTTTGACAAAAGCATTCCCTAGTTGGGCAACATTCTCCTCAACTATCTTCACTATCTTCTGTTCTAGGTCAATCTGCCTATCTATGAACGCAAGAGTTTCTTCCTTATTCATGACTGGGTCACTCCAGATTCCTATAGCAAGTTTGTTCAGTACTCACTTAAGGGTGTTCTCAAAGGGCTACATTTTGAATGTGACCTTGTCGCAATTTATATCAGTGATAGATGAGAGGAGTTCCTCGTCGAAAATTAGACAATAGGGGTTGCTTCAGATATGGTTAAGGCCATTGTGTATACTGCACCAAAATGTCCACACTCGAAGAATATCAAGGAGTTCCTCATTGGTAACGATGTCGAGATTGATGAGAGGTGTGTCCTAACAAGTCCTGTTGCTCTTGACGAGCTTAGGGAGCTGAGTGGACAGATGGGGATTCCTGTCACCAAGATTGATGATGAGGTCTTTATTGGGTTTGACCGAAGAGTTGAGCGAAGAATTAAGCGGAAGATAGGAGTGTGAAACAATGTACGACCTTGTGATTATTGGTTCTGGTGTAACAGGCTATGGTGCAGCGATGTATGCAGCCCGGTTAGACCTCAGTGTCGTAGTTATTGGAAACGTAGAGGGAGGCACAATCACCCTTACAGATGACGTTGCAAATTATCCGGGTTATGTTCAACTCACAGGTACCGAGCTCGCTGAAAAGCTGCGAGAACATGCTTTGGACTATCCCATCTTCATTGAAACTGGAACTGTCACTGATGTCTTCAGAACCAAAGAGAAATTCTTCTATGTCGTGACAGAGAACAAGACCTTCCTTGCAAAGTCAATCCTCTTTGCCACTGGAATGAAAGAGCGCGAACTTGAGGTTCCTGGGCATGATGAGCTCAAGAATAAAGGAGTCAGCTACTGTGCTCTATGTGACGCACCCCTCTACAAGGAAAAAGTCGTTGGAGTTGTTGGAGGAAGTGACAGCGCGGTCAAGGAAGCACTTCTCTTAGCTAAGTATTGTCCTAAGGTCTATATCATTTATCGAAGGGAGAAGATTAGACCTGAACCGATCAATGCTAAACGCGTTGAACGCGAGTCTAAAATTGAGATTATTAACAATACAAACGTAGTAGAGATTCTTGGTGAAAAGAAGGTCATTGGAGTGAAGCTCGATAGACCCCACAATGGATCAGACATTTTGCCACTCGATGGCGTCTTCATTGCAATTGGTGGAATTCCATACTCAAGTTTAGCAAAAGAGCTCGGTGTTGAGCTCAATGAGAAGGGTGAGATCAAGGTCGACCGATCCAGCCGTACCAATCTTGAGGGAGTGTTCGCTGCAGGTGATGTAGTGGACAGTGAATTCAAACAGGCAATAACTGGCGTGGCTGAGGGTGTTCATGCGGCATATCAAGCGTATAAGTATGTCAACGAAAATGAATTCATCTTCACCTGTCAGGAGGAAGAGGATTAGATCCTACTCCGCCTTTAAGGCAATCCGCCACGGATAAAGTTCTGCATGGAAGACTCCTGCCTTCACCGCAGGGTCATTCCTCATGATCTCAAGAGCTACATCACGAGATGACGCTTCTATCATCACTAGTCCGATGAGCACCTCTGAGAATCTACCAGCCAGTGTAAGGGAACCATCCTTCAATAGCTGCTGCAGATACCTGAAATGTTCAGACACCTTTTCCTCAGTACCTTCAAGACCATAGTCATTTGCAGGTATCAGTAGTATCACATAAGACTGGGTTTCCATACAATCTTGAAACCTTTCCGACCTATAATCAGTTATGGAAGTGTTAACTATCAATAGCTTCGAAAAGTTTCTCTACAAACATCTCCACAGGCGAAAGACCGTCAATCATCGTGGTTTCGTTAATCACGGTCTTAGGAACCCCAAAGACTTCATACTTTGCAGTCAACTCCTGAAATTCAAGTGATTCTATCATCTCAGAAGTTATGAGAGGATTCAGAATGGCTGCCTGATGCGCAAGTCTAGTCATATTTGGACAATACGGACACTGTGGTGTGACAAAGACCTTGATATTGATTGGTTTGTCAATAGCTTTGATGTCCTCAATGACATCTGGGGGCAATGGAGCAGTACCAGTTGACACATCGATTATGGAATTAACCAGGGCCCCAAACTCGTGGCCAGCAGGAATGCCATAGAACTTGATGTTATACTTGTCCGTACCATGAAGAACTATGGCTGGGTGATATTCAACCCCCATCTCCTTAGCCTCATCGGAGGTGAGAGCCCCTCTGTGTTCTACAATGTGGATCTTCTCCGACAGCTCAGCAAGCTGTTCAACCATATCTTTGACATCATTGCAATAGAGACAGTTCCTCTCTTCCAAGAAAAGATGAGCAGTCACAGTGTTGAGAATCCCCGTGAACATTTCTCGAACCTGCTCTCTCGTTGCATCATCCATTTCTACTACCATGTCTACCTCACCATAGGCTTGTTGCATCTTAAAGCTGTTATATTCACTATGGTTGAGCCATTAAAATCTAGTGGACATTTGACAGGTTATTACTATTAGACGGAGCCCTTGTTGTTGGGTTAGGAAGCACTTTGACTACTGCTCGCCCATCGAGTTTGACGATCTCCAACATCTCATCCTTTGAACGAATAGTGAAGCTCTCACCCTCCCTTAGGTGATCCATCACACCACGACCAAGAGGTCCATTTAGATACTTAGAATACATATTAGCGATCTTAGCGATTTCTTGTTCCCTCGATGACATCGCAAATCTTCCATCCCATTAATGCTGTTCTATGAGGAATTCCATCATTTAAACCTACATCTGAGGGCGCGAAATGGCAAATTAGACCCAATCTATGCGATTTTCTTCAATGAGCTCTTCTATCGCAGGAGGAATGTCATCTTTATCCTTCAATATCTTGTCTGCAATGAGTTTTGTTTTTTCGCTGATGGTGAAATCTTCTAGCTCAGGACAGTTGAAAAGTGCTGAGATGCCCAACTTTTCGAATATGTTCTCTAGTGGATGATCACTATATAGATACAACTCTGTTAACTCTTCACAAGTCTTGAGTGGGGAGAGATCAAGTTCTGTTAATCGATTTCCAGCAATATCTAGACTTGACAAATGTCCAGCATGAGCTAATGGGCTTAAATCAAGAGAAAGAATTTGATTCATTGCCAATCCCAATCGTCTTAATTGCTTGCAGGATTTCAGAGGTGCGAGGTCAATCTGTTCTATTGAATTGCTACCTAGTCTGAGTATTCGTAGGTCAGGGCAGTTCTCTAAAGGTGAGAGATCAAGATACATGATATTGTTATGATGAAGATACACGAACTTGAGTTTAGAACAGGTTGAGAGTGGAGAGAGATCCAATTCTATGAGTTGATTATACATCAGATTCAACTGAAGGAATTCATGACAGTTTGACAACGGTCGTAAATCAATCGATTGGATATTGTTGTTCTCTATCTCAAGTGACTCAAGACTGGAGCATCCCTGTAGTGGTTTGATATCAACTTCTTTGAGTCCATTGTTGAACAATCTCAGTCTCTTTAGAGACTTTGACGACTTGAGAGGGTAAAGATCAACAGAACTGAGCTGATTTGTACCGAGATTAAGCTCCTCTAACTGTGTTAGTTTCTCAAGGGGTTTAAGATTGATTGTTTTGAACTGATTCTTAAACAGAGTGAGCTTTTGTAGACTTGGGCATTGTATTAATGGCGTGAAATCAATTTCATCGAGTGCATTGCCACCTAGATCTAATTCCTTGAGGTCTGGTATCTTTATCACTGTGTTCAAGTCAATAGCTGTTATCCCTTTTTTTGATAGGTCAAGAATTACTTCGTCCTCGTCGATCTCTAATTCACGTTGTTTGCCCTCCTTATCTACATAGGCAATTCTGTTGTCTTCCACTTTCTAGGACCTCCAGTGATGGGCGTATGAAAATCATCAATACATAGCACTATTCAAGGCTACCGGAAGCTGTCTTTCTATCCACCCTGCAAGTCATGGGATGACAAAATTGATAGACTCAATTTTCTATGTGAAATTTCTATGCCAACTGAATCGAAAAAGAAGTCGGAGAAGAAGGATTTCACAGCTATAATTATTGCTGGTTTCTTTTTCCTTTTACAATTCGTCCTATTCATGTATAACTACAACTTTCTTGGCTATGAGCTTTTAATATGGACTGGATGGTTGCTACTGATTCCTGGCTTTTTACTAGTTTCACTATCAATGTCTAGATTGGAGGAATCGAACATTCTCGAAGAAGCGAGTACATCCACTTTTTGCACAAAGGGTGTCTATGAAATAGTCCGACACCCCCTCTCGCTTGGTTGGATACTATTGGCTGTTGGATTCACATTCATATCACAATACTGGCTGAGTCTATACTGCTTGATCATCCAGCTTCCACTGATCGTTTTCGATGTTATCTGTGAAGAGGAATTCCTTGAGAAAAGGTTCGACGGGGAGTATAGACGATATCAGGATACTGTTCCCATGATGAATATCTTCTCAGGTGTGTCAAATTACTATAGGAGGTTCGAGAAATCAA
>JAEORX010000063.1 GCA_016840685.1 Candidatus Thorarchaeota archaeon | reverse complement strand
AAAAGAGACACGGATTATGGACTATCGTCTTGACCCCAGGATTGTCAGGGTTCTCGACTACAAGCTCGATCCAACTCAGGTGAGGATCATCGACTTCAAGATTGATCCAAAAGAGACACGGATTATGGACTATCGTCTTGACCCCAGGATTGTCAGGGTTCTCGACTACAAGCTCGATCCAACTCAGGTGAGGATCATCGACTTCAAGATTGATCCAGATCAAGTGAGAATCATTGACCATATGCCCGACCTGTGTGGCGTGATATCAGCAAGATACTTCGGAATGATTGAATACTACACATATTGGTGGTAGAAGATTCTTGTCGATTAATACCAAGTACAGAAACTTAATCTCAACTGGTTGAAATTCACCCCAAGAAATAAGGAAAGAAGGAGAACATCTAGTTTTTTCAGACCCCATCTGAAGAAACAACCCACCTAGTGAAATACCATTCATTGGAAACATGATAATGTGTTTACCGTTTCTTAAAATATTACACTTTGAAGATATAAAATAAAAGATGATTTTTCTTTACTTCTCTTGAAATGCTTCAAATGCATGCTTCTTAGCTGAGTCACGTAGTTTGCGGATGTCTGCGGCTTGAACCTTTATTTCTTCGAACATCTGACTTCGCGCAACAATGGCTTGTTCCACAAAAGCAGAAACTGCTTCAGATCGACTTTTAAAAATCTCGAGCTCCACTAATGCATCTAGAATTTCGACAATATCACCGCTCATTCTGGTCATGACAGATACTTCACGCTTCTTGGAGCTAATATCTTCCTCAGACAGTCGACCGAGTAGCTGCTCACGCAGGCTAAGTTGCACGCCTGCTTCTTTCGATGATTCCTTTTTTGACATCTCTTTCACCTCAGAATGCTCAAGTATATAATGCGCATTGATGCTTATATTTGTTTTTCACGTAATAGTATTACGTTATTCGTGATATAAACTACATGGTTGCGGATGTTATTGATTATAAACAAAAAGTAACTAACTGGATTGTGCTGAAAAAGAGCATTACCTATGCAAAGAGTCTTAACTAGGGACCTCAGCGCTCACGACGACCCAAAAAGGACCTCGGAAGGGTGTTGCATATGCGCATATTAAAAATGCAGTCAAAATTCCTCGAGGTTTTCCTCGAGAGTCTGGATAAGTTTGGTCAGCTATATGGACCAAAGCTGAAGAATGGTGTTTTGTCTTATGAACAGCTCAACAACATATCAGAATTGGTCCTTTCGGATGATTATCCGATGATTCCTATCAAGAAACTCTTTCATCCCATGCAGTTCACAATGATGCATTTCAATGAGAAGGGATTCCATCCAGACTATTCTGTGATAGAGAAGAGAGTCATACTTGGAGTACATCCTTGTGAGATTCATAGTCTTCTCAGACTTGATGATGTGTTCCTCAGAGATCCCATAGATCCGTACTATGCAAAACTCAGAGAGAACTCAGCTATCATAGGTTTTTCATGCCTTCCATTAGAGAACCACCTCTGTCTTTCAACAGACACAGATATTGTTGAGGAAGGATTTGACCTGTTCTTTGTGAACTTGGGAGAGTTCTATCTTGTTTGGGTAGGATCAAGCTTGGGTCATGACATGATCTATGAGAGAGAGGAGTTCTTCGACTATGATGTCACACACGATGACATTCAGATGTATATTGACTGGCGCAATAAACGCAATCGCATGTTCAAGAAGAGCTTCGAGTTCGATAGCATGCCAGACATCATGGAACTCAGCCATGACAGTGAGGTCTGGGATTTCTTTGGGGACAAGTGCCTCTCATGTGGGCAATGCTCTATGGTCTGTCCCACATGCAACTGCTACAATGTGATTGATGTTTTTGATGTCACCAACGAAATAACAGGACTTCGCAACAGAGTATGGGATAGTTGTATGTTTGTGGACTATAGTCTTGTTGCAGGAGGACATAATTTCCGTTCTTCCCGTGCAGATAGATTGAGGCTTTGGTATGGTCACAAACTGAAGACCTTTGGTGTAGACTATGGTCGACCAGGATGCATTGGTTGTGGGAGATGCGTTGACACTTGTCCAGTGGACATCAATGTTCTTACTGTTTCTGAGGCATTGACAACCAAGGAGGTGCCAAAGCAATGATCAATACTGAGGCGATTGAAAATCCATTCAAGCCAAAGGCAGCCAGAATTGTGAGACATTATGATCTGATTGAAGGTCATAGATTTTTCCAGATTAGGCATATCGACATGCAGAAAGCTATGTCATTCAAATACAATCCTGGACAGTTTATTATGCTATCAATCCCTGGTGTTGGAGAGGCGCCCTTCTCTATTTCATCTACGCCAAGCCGACCTGGAATCCTAGAGCTGGGAGTGAGAAATGTTGGAAAGCTGACTGCGGCTTTCTTCCAAAAGAGAGACAATGATGTAGTCTATATCCGTGGCCCCTACGGAA
This sequence comes from Candidatus Thorarchaeota archaeon, assembly GCA_016840685.1. Taxonomy (GTDB): domain Archaea; phylum Asgardarchaeota; class Thorarchaeia; order Thorarchaeales; family Thorarchaeaceae; genus SMTZ1-45. Next base: position 13,536 of record JAEORX010000063.1, on the reverse strand, counting down.
ATGGCTTCAAACTAGACCAGATGGTCAATAAAGATCTCATTATTGTTGCTGGGGGGCTCGGTGTCATACCTCTGCGATCTATCCTCTACTATGTCTTAGATAATAGAGATATGTTCAACCGGGTCTTCTTTCTATATGGGGCAAGGAGTCCGCAAGAGTTCCTATTCAAGACCGAGTTCTTTCAGATTAAGAAACGAGATGATATCGAGTGCTTTTACACAGTTGACAAACCTGACAAGGACTGGACAGAGAATGTCGGAGTAGTGACAAAGCTCTTTAAAAATCTCCCAACAATTGAGCCACGAGAAACCAATGCTGTCGTAGTAGGACCACCTGTTATGTACAAATTCGTAATTGATGAATTTCTCAAGCTCAAGATACCCAAAAACCAAATCCAGCTTTCTCTGGAGAGACGAATGAAGTGTGGTATTGGGAAATGCGGACATTGTGCTATTGAGCATCTATACACATGCATGGATGGACCTGTGTTCACATATTGGGACACATTGCATTTCAGGGAGTTGATCTAAGATGACGGCAGAATCCAAACCTAAGATTGGAATCTATGGTTTTACAGGTTGTGCTGGAGACCAGCTTCTCATCATCCATACAGAGGATGAGATTCTCAATCTATTCGGTGCCACAAATGTGCAATCTTTTGTGATGGCTTCAAGTAATCCGATTGAAGATGACCTAGATGTTGCCTTTGTTGAGGGAAGTGTCAGTACCGAAGAGGAGAGAGAGCATCTTTTAGAGATTAGAAAACGTGCTAAGATTCTGGTAGCAATAGGAAACTGCGCGGTGAATGGTGGACCTCAAGCCATGTACACTGGTGATGGCGGATATGAGAAACGACTAAGGAAGGTCTATGGTGAGGGGGTTAAGTTCATAACAAAGCCTCTTGAGGCAAAGCCACTTGATGCCTTTGTTGATGTGGATTACTATCTCCCAGGATGTCCAATTAGCCAACCACAGACCTTTGCCTTGATTTCAAGATTGATTCATGGAGCCACTCCTGAACCATATCCTCATCCAGTGTGTCACGAATGTAAGCTCAATGAAAATCGCTGCTTACTCCTTGACGAAAAGTTCTGTATTGGACCCCTCACACTGGGAGGGTGTGGAGCAGTATGCCCTAGTCATGGTCTTCCGTGCGTGGGATGCTGGGGACCAAATGAAGATGGAAATTTCAGTCAACATCTCAAGCTTCTTGAGAGTTTCGGGATGAGTAGGGACGAGATAATACGTCGAATCAGAGGATTCGGAGGCTCGAAGATTATCAGGTTCATCGAAGACGGAGGAAAATGAAATGCCTAACAAGAACACAATTACAATCGAACCTCTCGCCAGAGTTGAAGGCCACGGTGGAATAAAGGTCGAGATAAAGGATAATAAAATTAGCAATGTTGAGGTCCGAATCCTTGAAGGACCCCGTCTGTTTGAGGAGCTTGTCGTGGGAAAGACCCCACAAGAGGACCTGAGTATTGTACCTAGAATCTGCGCGATATGTAATCTGTCTCACAAGTACGCAGCACTAAGAGGGCTCGAGAAGGCTGTTGGCGTACAAGTCGACCCAACAACTAGATTGTATAGGGAACTGATGCATCATGGAGAGATGATTGAGAGTCATAGTCTGCACATCTACTTCCTCGCACTACCAGACTTTCTTGGCTATGACAACGCAGTCGCTATGGCAGACAAGTATCGTGATACTGTGACAAAGGCTCTGCAACTCAAAAAGTTCGGAAACAAGGTTATGCGAATGATGGGAGGTCGAATGATCCATGGCGAAAATCCAATCCTTGGGGGATTCGGGAAGCTCCCTTCAAAAGAAACCCTTGAAAACATCAGGGCGGAAGCGTATGAGCTTCTGGACTTTGCTGTGGCAACCATAGATCTCCTTGGAGGACTTGAGATTCCAGACCACATGGAACGTGAAACACAGTTCTTGTGTTGTAGGCCCCCAGGAGAGGACTACGGCTACTATGGTGATTTTCTCATCACCTCTGACGGTCAGGAATATCCAGCTGAGAACTACAAGAACGTCATCAAGGAACGGGTTGTGAGTCATAGCTTTGCCAAACGAGGACAGTATAATGACCGACCTTTCACGGTAGGCGCACTCGCACGGATTCTCCTCATAGGAGAGCGGTTGACGGGTAAGGCTAGGCAGGCATACGACAAGCTGGTCACAGATCGGTGGCATCGAAACCCTCTGTTCAATAACCATGCTCAAGCGATAGAACAGGTCTATTCACTTGAGGGTATAATCGATGTGGTGAACCAACTTTTGGTGAGTGAAGATGCAGTGATTGCTCAGCCAACGCAGGAAACAGGTATCGGTACAGGAGCTGTGGAGGCTCCTCGAGGGACTCTTATTCACCACTACGAGGTGAAGGATGGCAAGATTGCAGCTGCAGATATCATCACACCTACGGCCATGTTTCTCGATGATATCGAGGCGTTCATCCGGACTGGTGGTGAACAGCTACTCGCAAGAGAACAGCGTGACAATATCGAGCTACAGTTTGAAATGATTGCTCGAGCTTATGATCCATGTATAAGTTGTAGCGCTCATCTGGTTGAGGTAATATACAAATAGATTGGTTGTGATTGACCTGTGAGTGTGGAACCTACACACTCACATCATCACCATTTTTCTAGGTTCTATCATGAATCTGATGTCGTATCCAATCCATTGGTGTACGTAAGGCAAGCCGAGGGCCTGAAAACCGCATGACACGACGGATTTCCTCACGCTTTGTAGGTCTGTAGCAATGAACCGGGCATTTTCTACAAGTCGGTTTGTCCTCTTGGTATCTACATTGTTCCAGTCTTTGATGAGAATAGTCTAGAAGTCCTTGACAGTCTGGACACAATGTTCCCTGCAAAGCCTTGTGTTTCTTCTCGCAATATAAACGAATCATCGTTTCAACAGTCTCCGTCTCTCTCGTTATCTTGGGACCGATTTTAGGAGATTCTGATTCATCTTGCAAGTGTGAGAACACCTAACAATCGGACAAAACCTAATCTATTTCAAGCATGGGATAGGGAAGTCCTGCAAGATAATCCTTAAGATAAAGACTCCTTCGCAGATTCCAACTCACTCGAGGCGATCCCATGGCTGCTTTTTGCGTTCTGGTCAAAGGACCATGCAGAGGAAAGATGTGTGATTTCTGGGCGAGAGTGAAACTTAGGAAGTTGCATATTGATGAAATAGTGGAAGAACTTCAGAATAGTATCATTGGGTGCGATGACGAAATAGGCTCAGATTTGGATAAGGCTTTCACTCAGTTCTGGCGTGATTTCGGGATCAGGGATCTTAGAAGATTCTGTGAAGAGGATTGTGAGCTCTGCTCCAAGATGAAAGATGCAGAAGAACAAATCAGAATGCAGATGTTTTAGAAAAAAGAAACCAGAGAGGTAGTGGGAGTTGGCCCACCACCACCCTGGAGTTCAGAGTAACTATCCAATACACTACTTAATCCAGAATGAACACATGAACACATCATGGTCAGAGCTTCTGATTCCTGTTGATGGATCGTCTGCAAAGATGCCATATGGAAAGTCCACATTGAAGTGTACTATTCTAGCCTGACGGAATTTGCACATCAATGCCTTTGAAATCATCATATAATCAAGAACCTCAGACACTCCACGATAGATGTAGGTGTAGCGATTGTACTTTCGGACTCCGTGTATCAGGTTGTATAGTCCTCCATCCTGCAATGTGTATACCGGAGCCTCATTAGTGAATGAGTTCAAATCACCGAGTACGATAACATTCGCACGTCGATTAGCATCCCTAATCTCATTTACTAGAGAGATCACCCATTCAGCTTGTTCAACACGACGGGGCTCTGTATCTGCATATGTTGGAGCATATACACTCTTGGACTTGAAGTGGTTGACAATCACCCAGAGGTCAGTTCCTGATTTCGGTCCACATCTACGTCCTTGGACTATTGTGCTGAGATGGACTACCAGAGGTGGTCGCGAGAAGAGTGGATTAAAGCCCTCTTCGCACGGGAAGTTGGGATCCGTTCCAGGTCCATATCCATCATCCAAATCGGTGCAAGTCTGTCGTGCCTCTGCACTAATGATCTCAACACGATCAAGGCGATATAGCAGCCCGACATCAATACCACGAGCATCCGGTCCATCTATGAGTACTGCCCCATATATCCCATGGATAGGTGGTGTGTCTGCCAACCTTTCAAGAATCTCAAGGTTCTCAACCTCCTCTACTGCTATCAGGTCGGGTACTCGAAGATAGTCATAGATCGCACGTGCGTGTTTTGAGAGCATAAGCTCGACATCTTCAGCACTAAGGTCTGTTGGATCATCCTTGTCAACAGCATCAAACTCATCAAACAAGTTGAGCATGTTGTACGTGGCAACAGTGAATCCTCTTGTGAGGCCACGCGGCCACACAAAATCAGACTCAGCCCACCACTCTGGCCATACCTCGGGAGGATTATCTGCGCTGGGTAAGACTTTGTATTCATCAAATGAATAAGTCAACGGACCGACCAGATTTAGGATATATGAACCAGTCCTTGCGCTGACCAAACATCCTCCAGCATCATCAGTAAAGATAATCTCACCGGTCCCGCGGGGATCATCTTGGAACACTCGCCAGACATGTGAATCAGGAACAACACCTGCAGCCTCACCATACTCATTAGTACCTGCCACTGCACGCATACACTCTACAGAAACGAGCATACCCTCCAATGCTTCATAATACACATCAGAAGCGTAGTCATCAAATGGTGGGTTGAGTTCCACAGGGTCTGGAATTGGATTGTCAGAGGAAACTATTGTAATGAACGGTGCATATATCTCAGTTAATCCATAATACTCACGGACTCTCCCTGTTAGTTGGACTTCATCACCAACTTCTACATCAAACCAATAATTATACACAAAGATTCCGTCAGAGGTGGCTGGATTTCCGTCTCCTGTTGGGTCCTGAATGAAAAAGCCTCTAGCCTCTTCCTCCTGATAGTCAGCCGTCACAATCCCCCATGTGTCAACATATGTATTATACGGAAATGGGCTTTCGAATCCATCTCCTTGGATTTCTGGGATTGATATGTAGGGATTTTCTATGACTTCAGCAGCTTGAACTAATCCTGGATTCAAGCCAATCATAATCATGAACAAAGACAGGAGTAACAATGTCTTTATTTTATGCCTGTAATTCTGCGTCATTCTCTCTCTCTCCCATTGGAAAGGTCATGACAACTCAAGAAAATGAATTGTCAGTTTTGTGACTATAGTGCATATCTGCGTACTATTTGTGTGTTATTGCAAAAAATCCCCAAATATCGACAGGCAATGTACTATTAGGAGTAATGAGTCAATTTTTGAGGTTGCTAGACGAATAATGGAAACTGAACCTAGACAAATGCCGTAGGTGGAGCAATCATATTTCCTCTGTTAATCAACCATTTCGGGTCAAGAGCCCGCTTCACCGCCTGCATCTCCAAGATGCCCTCTTGACCATACATGACCTCTAGGAATGCGCGCTTGAGCTTCCCGATACCATGTTCCGCAGCAACTGTACCTCCGAGTTCGACTGCTCTCTTTGCAAAGGTCATGTAGTTGTCCATGCCCTGTGTTACTTCCTCATTGTTCCGGGGCAACATGTTCACATGTATATGGTTGTCGCCGATGTGGCCCCACATCACATATTCCATTCCTTGTTCATCGAGGATAGTGATATAGTATTGAAGATAATCCCGTAGAGCTTCATTAGGCACGGCCATGTCAGTTCCAATCTTGTGAACCTCATGGTACTGTGCCTTCCTCTGTGCAATGATGCCATTGACAGTTTCTGGTACAAAATGTCTCACAGTCTTCATCTTTGCCAGCTCTGATCGGTCCATACCAGCCCAGCTTGATTCTGAAGAGGTGTTGTTCTTCATGAGAATCTCTTCCAGACCCATGACCAGCTCTTCCATGTTGTCTGGTGTGAATGAGAATTCAAAGAATATTATTGCCCGAGTGTCATCCTTCATCGCAGGCACTTTGATTCCAGCCGAACCAGCTTTCTCCTTTATCATTTCAATGGCATGTGGTCCAAAGTACTCCAAGAAGTCCATCTTTATGGGGGATTCTGGTGCACGAACATCATAGACAAAGTTGACAGCATCATCCACGCTTGGGAAGAAGGCCATCACCGTCATGATGTTCTCTTCAAGTATGACAAGACCTAATTCAACCTCTGTGATGACACCAAGGATTCCCTCTGAACCAACAAAGAGGTCAATGAGATCCATGTCAGGTTTTGCATACAGACCTGCAGCATTCTTTGTTTTCGGCATTGTGTAGGAGGGGACGGTCACCTCAACCTCAGTTTTGTCACTGTGGACAATCACGAACTTTCCATTGTCAGCTCTCACAGTTCCCCTCTGAATGTCCAAAATATCACCATTTGCCAGAACAACTCTGATACGACGGACCCAGGGTCTCACGGCTCCGTATTTGAAAGTCCGTGCTCCCGATGCATTGCAAGCCACGATGCCGCCTAGCCAAGCACTCATCTCAGTTGGATCAACAGGAAATGTAAACGTATCAGTTTCACTTAGGAAACGTTCCAGTACCCTCTGTTGTTCACTGGTCCCTTTACCTTTCAATGCTTCCAGCTTTTTTGACTGCACTGCTTCAACTAGGTCTTCAAGTGTCAAGCCGCATTGTGCTGCAATCGAGTAAAGCCCTTCAGATTCATCGAAGTCCATGTATGACAGCTGTGTCATTCTTTCTAGATTCAATACAATTCCACCCAGTGGTACTGCAGCGCCAGTGAGACCGGTCCTCCCACCTTGAATCGTGACTGGTGTGCCACTCTCATATGCACTCCTCATGATCGAGGCAATCTCAGCCTCTGTTGAGGGAAAGATAATTTTTTCAGCGATGCCATCAAACGAGTGGCTCTCATCATCGAGATACAACGCATACGTATCCGTGATCTCTACTTGATCAACGATTGTCTTAGTCTGCGAGAGATCAACATCTTCTGAAGCCTGTGCAACAATACGGTTTGTCATTGTTAATCATCCTAAAAGATGCGATATCAAAGATATGCTCTGGCAATTCAACTAATCCCTTTTAAGAGGACCATATTGCTGCACTTTTTGTGAGTGAGATAGCTTGAGGATTGCTGCGGTTTCTGATATTCATGTGCTTCAAGACGGGAGCGATACACTCCTTCTGACAGAAATCAAAGAACGGGTTGAAGAGATTAACCCAGATGTCTTTGTCATATCTGGAGACATCAGTGATAGACTAGATGTTCTATCACACTCTCTGTCTATACTTCACTGCGCAAACTGCATCAACCTCTTTGTAGCAGGGAATCACGACATCTGGTTTGAGGAAGGAGGTGGTCCTGGGTCTCTTGAGAAGTATTCCAGACTCATTGGGGAAGTGTGTAAGAAGAATGGTTTTTCCCACATTCCCGATTCTCCAGTTGTGAAGGGAGATTATGCATTCGTGGGAAGTATGGGATGGTATGACTACTCGTTCAGACGGGAGGACCTAGATATCCCTATGCAGAACTATATGCAGAAAGAATATCGGGGGGCTGTATGGTATGATCTCTTCAGAGTGGACTGGAGTTTTACTGATACTGAGGCTACGGACCTGTTCAACAAGAAACTTGAATATGACCTGAAAACAATATCAGAGGATATCAAGCATGTCATCTATATTTCTCATCATCTACCGTTTCGGGATTTGACAATCTATAAGAACAGATTGCCTTGGGATTTTCATGGAGCGTTCATGGGAGCAGAGAGCACAGGACAAATCATAATGAGTGATGAGAGAGTAAGATTGTCAATTTCAGGACATAGCCACATCCGTAATATGGTCTCATACACAAATCTTGTCGCTCTGACTGCTCCTTTAGGATACGGACGTCCTGATTCAAAGGATTTGGATGAATTTGTAAAGGATGCAGTGGCTGTGATTGATTTGGATGGAAAAGAAGCGAAGGTTCGTGACTTTGTTAAAGGGGATTTGTCTGAAGGACTTCCCTTCGTGTCGTCTAGGAATTAACTCGACACATTAATGAACAGGAGGAATAGTCAGGGTGGTCATATAGGAATGTAAAAAATCAATCTACAAATCTGAAGAGACCAGCAACATGAGAAAGATAGGATGGGAAATAATTGCAACGATTTTCATAGCAATAATGGTTGCAGTTTCACTCATCTTAGTAGTCGTCTTTCAGAATTTGCCAGTTGCTGTTCTTGTCATTTTTATAGGGAGCTATGTCCTAATCTCTACAGAGAAGATTAACCGGACTGCAATGTCACTTCTAGGAGTGGCTTTGGCCGGACTCATACTCTATGTCGGGCAGGTGATGGGAGATCCTCTTGGTGCTAGTTTTGCAGAACTCATAGAACATGTTGAATGGGACACGATTATTTTCATCATAGCAATGAGTATCATTGTATCAGTAGCAGCTGCGTCTGGCATTTTCCAATATATCGCCCTCAGAATAGCAGCCAGGAGTGAGGGGGACCCCAAACAGCTCTTCATAGTCTTTATGGTCTTTATTTCAGGAATCAGCCTCTTCTTCGATACAGTATCAACCATGTTGATTGCTGCGCCGCTCACAATTGAGATTTGCAAAGCACTTGAAATTGATTTCAAACCATTTCTCATTGCAGAAGCGATAACATGTAATTTCTCTTCTATTCCATCGGTCGTTGGTGCAGTGCCAAATCTCGTGATTGCAGGTAAAACAGGGCTGAATGTTGGATTCCTATTTGTAATCTTCATGCCTCTCTCAATTATCCTATTTCTTGTCAGTTTACCTATCTTTCTTAGGTGGTATAGCTCAGCATTTGGGACAACAGATGAACATAGAGTGGAAGCCGTCTTTTCAATTGACCCATCTTCCATGATTAAGGATAGATGGGACTTCAACATCTCAGTCGGAGCAATCGTCTTCCTTGTCATTGGTTTTGCCTTAGGTCCAGCTTTTGGACTTACACCTGCCATGGTAGCCCTTATCATTGCTGGACTCCTCCTTCTACTGGCTCATGAAAGAGCAAACGAGTTTCTGAATAGAATTGGTTGGCCTACTGTCTTCTTTCTTGTAGGCCTTTTCGGACTTGTAGGGGCGTTAGATATGACGCTGTTGATTGATGCATTGGGAAATGCTGTTGCGGGTTTCATTACAGAGGGGTCAGTATTTGCCACAGTTTTTCTTGTTTGGATTCCTGCTATGCTTTCAGCATTCCTTGACAACCTACCTGTATCACTGGTTCTCGCTCCAATTGCAGTTCGGTTTCAGAATCCATTGGCATTGGTCTTTGCGGTCAACATAGGGGGGTATATCTTCACACCATTAGGATCGCCGGCCAATATGGTAGCTATCGGTCTATCGGAGGCGCAACACGATCCGATTCCATTCATAGAATTCGTGAAGATTGGGACACTCCTTGGTATTATTCACCTGACCATCGGTAGTGGTTACCTGATTCTACTTCAGTTCTTATTTGGGATTTAGATTTATGTTGTTAAACGTAGGTTTTGCACATCTCCATAGGAATAAAGAAATGCAAGAATGTTCTAGGACTGTCAACGACCAAAGAGAAAGGATAGAGAAATAGACCATGCAGGAACCAGTTGGCACACTTGTGTTACTTATCTTCATTGGAACATATCTTATGATTTCCAGTGAGAAGGTAAATCGTGCAGCAATGTCCATGGTTGGTATGGGACTTGTGGGACTGGTTCTATGGGCTGCATTCAGTATTGATTCTGCTGCAGGATCCCCGAATCCCATGGGAGCCACATTTACCACGCTCGTCGAACATATAGAGTGGAGTACAATCCTCTTTCTAATTGCGATGATGGGAGTCGTTTCTGTAGCTCGAAACTCGGGTATGTTTCAATACATCGCGTTGACTCTTGTCAGACCCTCAGGCGGAAATACAAAACGACTCTTCACAGTATTCATTGTCTTCGTGTTTGTGATATCACTGGTCTTTGATACATCATCAACGATACTGATAATGGGACCGTTAACAATTGAGGTATGTAAGGCCCTAGAGATTGACTTCAAGCCATTTTTAATATCTGAGGCAATTGTTGCTAATTTTGCTTCGATTCCATCAGTAGTAGGTGCGGTACCAAATCTTGTGATTGCAAACAAGATAATCGAAGAAGGAGTTACAGGTTTTGATGCCTCTATACTCTTCTTGACAATGATGCCTCTTTCCATCATGATATTGCTTGTGTCATTGCCTCTATTTTATCGAATGTTCAGAGGGAAACTTCCTGATTCTGCTGAGGAAGTCGTAGATGAAGTCTTCGTAGTATCACCTTTACACATGATTAGATCTAGGAATGACTTCTATCTGTCTTTGATTGCCATTGGGATTCTTGTCTTGGCATTCACCTGGGGACAGGGTTCTGGACTTGAACCATCACTTGTTGCAATAACTGTGGCTTTCTTTGTACTGATAATGACAAGAGAGAGGGTAGAGGACATATTATCGAAGATAAATTGGAATACAGTATTTTTCTTAATTGGAATCTTCGGGCTCGTCAGTGCGCTGGGTATTGTCGGATTTATTGATGATATAGGGCTAGCAGTGGACTCAATTGTATCAGAGAACACAGGAACTGCTGTGGCATTTCTGGTTTGGGTTCCAGCAGTTCTTTCGGCTGTCATTGATAATATTCCAGTGTCAGTTGTTCTGGCACCTATAGCGGCGACCCTTGCTACAGCCTCACCAGTCTTCCCAGCAATCTTGGTTTTCGCCGTAAACGTAGGTGGGTACGTTCTCCCCATTGGTGCTCCAGCAAATATACTGGCAATGGCAATGTCTGAAGAAGAAAATGATAGGATAAGCTTCAAAGATTTCCTGAAGATAGCCACACCTTTATCTCTCATTCATCTATTAATTGGAACAGGGTGGCTCTTTCTGATGTCATTAATTATCTGATTTATCAATAAGGAGGGTGGCGTCTGCCCCCGTTAATCGGGCCGCCGGGAGGACGACACCGCGGAAACAGGACGCCAAACTATGTATATATCATTTGATTAAATAGCTTTAGTTATTGTCAATGGACTTCCATCCACGGTTAATCCTCATCTTTATACGGAAGAAATAGGCGGGTCAGTACACTATTTGAAGAGGTTCTAAGTCTTGCCAAAACGTGCCCGATGTCCCTTCTGTGATCAACTTTTCAATCGAGACATTTTAGATTCTCACATAGCGAAATGCAGAGCTCAAAAGACCAGACATAATTCGGATAGCCATACCATTCGTCGGAGGGTCGTTGTTGATGGGAGTAATGTTGCATATCATCTATCACCGCATGGACAGCCAAAAGCGCAAAACCTGCTACTAGCATATCAAAGTCTTAGAGCCGCAGGATTCGATGCAGTATTTGTGATATCAGCAGCCCTGATTCACAGTGTTGACAAGCCTTCTCTACTTGACTCATTCATCTTGATTGCTGATACAATTGAGGCTCCAAAGGGAACAGATGATGATCTTAAAATAATCCAGCTGTCAAAGAAACTCGATGCGGACATCATATCAAATGACCGATTTCTAAACTGGCAAGAAAGATTTCCTTGGCTTGCTTCTCGTCTTAGAAGATATCGAATGACTCCATCAGGACTGATTTTGACCAAGTGAACAGAACTAAAATCATGTATTCTTCGAAATGATTAAAATCAATAAAGATGAGGCACTTCTACCCCTTTTATTAACTAGAGAGGTGACGTGAGATGCAAGCTACTGAACTGAGAGAGAAATACCTGAATTTCTTCAAAGCAAGAGGACACTCAGTGATAGCCTCTGCATCACTATTTCCAGAGGATGATCCTACAGTACTATTCACCTCAGCGGGAATGCATCCACTAGTCCCATATCTGCTGGGCCAACCACATCCAGAAGGGAAGCGTTTGACAAATGTCCAGAAATGCGTTCGTACAACGGACATTGAGGATGTTGGTGACACTACGCATCTGACATTCTTCGAAATGCTTGGAAACTGGAGTTTGGGGGACTATTGGAAAAAAGAAGCGATAACATGGAGCTATGAGTTTCTTACTTCAAAGAAGTATCTTGGACTCGACCCTCAGAAGCTCTCTGTGACTGTCTTTGCTGGAGATGAGGATTCTCCAAGAGATGATGAAGCTGCAAATGCGTGGCGAAGTGTAGGAATCCCTGACGAGAGGATCTATTTCCTCAGTAAGGAGGACAACTGGTGGATTGCAGGGAACGCTGGTCCTTGTGGCCCCTGCACGGAGATGTTCATTGAAGTCGATGAGATTCCAAAATGCAGTCCAGATTGTCGGCCAGGATGTGATTGTGGTCATTTCGTTGAAGTTTGGAACGACGTGTTCATGTCCTACTACAAACATGACGATGGGTCCTATACTTCGTTGGATATGAGGAGTATTGACACTGGAATGGGTGTTGAAAGGACCATTGCGATGCTTCAGGGCGTACCTACTGTGTTTGATACCGAGCTGTTCATCCCCCTGATTAACTTGGTCAAGGAACTTTCTAGCAGAGAGGAGTTCACAGAGGCGGATGAGAGATTAGTTCGGACTATTGTGGATCATGCACGATCAGCAGTCATGATAATGGCTGATGATAGGAAGATAGGACCCTCAAATGTTGAGCAGGGATATATAGTACGACGACTTCTGAGAAAGGCAATCCATAGTGCTGATAGGCTTGGTATTGAGCATGGCTTTTTGAATGATCTAGCAGAGATAGTAATTGCGATGTTCAAGGACATCTATGGAGAGGTCGAGCGAAACAAGGAATTCATCATGACGAGTCTCTATAAAGAAGAAGCTAAGTTCAGAAAGACCCTGAGTAAAGCACTAAGAAGGTTCGAAAAGATCTACCAAGATACAGGCATCATAACTGGAGAGGATGCCTTTCTGCTCTTCACAAGTTTTGGGTTACCGTTGGAGATGACCCGAGATTTGGCTGAAGAGAAGGGAATTGAAATAGACATGGATGAGTTCACGAAGCAGTTTGAGGAGCATAGAGAGATATCAAGAACTGCAACTCAGGGTAAGTTCAAAGGGGGTCTAGCTGAGCATAGTGAACAGATTGTGAAATTGCACACAGCTACTCATTTACTTCAAGCAGCACTAAGAAAGGTCCTAGGTAATGAAGTGACTCAAAATGGAAGTAACATAACTGAAGAACGCTTGCGGTTTGATTTCACGTTCTCAAGGAAGTTAACACCTGAAGAGATTGAAAAAGTAGAAGAATTAGTGAATGATATAATTGATCAAGATCTTGAGGTCATACAACAATTTCTCCCTTATGATAAGGCAATCGGGATGGGAGCTCTTGCATTCTTCAAAGAGAACTATGGTGAAACAGTCTCAGTGTATTCAGTTGGTGATTTTAGTATGGAGCTATGTGGTGGACCACATGTCAAGCATACGGGTATTCTTGGCAAATTCAAAATAGGAAAACAGGAGAAGATTGGAGCTGGTATTGTGAGGATAAGAGCAACTCTTGAAAG
>JAEORX010000238.1 GCA_016840685.1 Candidatus Thorarchaeota archaeon | reverse complement strand
TACCAACGATTCTTGACCGACCACTGTTAACCGCTAAATGAGATGCCAATACACCTGCGAGAAATGAGGCTTCTTCTTGATTGAATGTTGCTGAAGCCACATTGGGTAGATCTACAAAACCCCCAATGAAACCAAATTTCTGATCTGGATATGCAGTTGCTACGTTTTCGACTGCATCCGTCAAGCCAACCTCGGTCCCTATTACAAGAATCAAGTCATGGTTTTGGTTTCTTGCTATTTCTGTAATCGTGTCCTCTAGATCATCAACATCATCTGCCACCCTGAGATCGTAATCAACAACGATATCAATTTCAAACAGGCCTTCATATGCTTGGTCAGCCACACTCCTATCTCCAAATCCTGGTTCGATTACGACGACTGCAACATATGATGGGACGTATTGATTTGTCAGAAACACAAACCCACCCACTGTAGCGAATACCAATATTACAATAATGACGGATGATATGACGCCTGACCTTGAGCTCAAAGATATGCCTCCTGGGTAGTTAGAACCGTTGCCTTGGACCATCGATTTAAACTTGTTGCTCTGAGAATTAATCCACTTCTTGAGCCTCTCCTGAAGAGCATTAGTTATAAATGCGTAAACCTGACAAAGACTCACAAACATCAGCTGGTTAATGTAATGCCAGGAGAAACACTAGGAGAGGTTGCAACCCTTCTTGAGGAAACTTTGAAGGTCCATCGTTCTGTAAAAAACGCGATTCTCTGTACAAAGGAAGGCGTTGTCGTCGCTGCGGTTGCTCGAGGTGGAGAAATTGATCCTCGTGTGATTGCTACCGTTTCCTCTGCTTTAGTTTGGGGCGGTGCCTCTGCTCTTCTTCACTTGAGAAGCACTGGTCCAACACACTTAATCCACACTACAAGTATCGAACGAATCTTGACTATCGTACAACCGCATTATCATCTTGTCGTCATTATCTCGAGAGCGGATGATGCTGGACTAAATCTCGCATCCAAAATTCCTACATTCCAGTCTCTTGCAACAAGAATGGAGCTTGTGATGGGTTCAACAAGTGCATTTGGAAAACAGACCATCCTTGGTAGAATTGTTGAAGAGATTCCTGAGGTAACACAGGGTGTGTTACTTACCATCGAAGGTCTCCCTCTGGGTTCTGTTGGGTTTAAGGACGAAGTAGAAGTGGCTGGACTTATTGGCTCTCTCTTTGCGAATGGGTTGACCTACTCAGAAGTGACTGACTCAATCTCTGTTGACACAACTGGACTCCGTCTCCTAATAACAAGAGTTGATGAAACACGACTTCTTGCAGTTGTCTGTCCGGGTCCTAATTCTGATGAGGTGGCTCAGAAGGTTCGCTTGATACTGGATGGGACTCCTTAGTTACCGCCAGCCTCAGCTCTTTCTTGGTCAATCGAGCTCTCTGTGCCATCATCATCGATAAACTGAAACTCCCAGTCAGTAAGGTTGATGGTGATGAAACAATCCTTCCCACGTTCCGGACAGTCAATGCGGATAGTGATATGATCAGGTGTAGACTCACGTATCTCTGGATTGAGACAACCATCCTCCAGCTTTTCCATTAGGAACATGACATATGCCTCAGAAATGGTATTCAGACTGCCCTTCATTAAGAGATTCCCAAGTTCGTCAAGGTAGTGTCGTTTCTTCCTCCCTTCACGGACCACCTTGACAAGACCGACCTCTTCCATCCTTGATATATGCCATCTCACCGTATCGTGATGAACTCCAAGAGAATCTGCCATCTGTTCCTGATAACAACCCTGATTATTGACAATGAAGGCGAAGACTTTCTGAGCTGTGTCACTTCTCATAGTAAGATATGCCATCTCTGCTTCCTGCGACCTCAGCATCCTTGGATAGTAAAGGCGCTTTCCTGCAAACTTGAGTGACTTGACAAGTCCCTCACGTTCAAGAATCCTTAGGTGCCATGTTAATGTGCCTAGGGGAGAGGAGAGGATATCAACTAATTCAAGGAGATATGTACCTGGGTTTTCGCAAAGAACTTGGTACAGCTCTCTTCTGAACGGATGCAAAAGCAATGCCATTCGTTTCTGCCTTCCCATGGCGAGGACCTCTCTTCTCTCTCAAGAATCATTTGTTAGCCATGATATAATTGCTTCGCCTACCCTCAATTCCCACCAATATTCGTGCACTCCTTTCTCGTACGTAACTCTTAATTAGAAAACAACAAAGTCAAACCTCGATGTGCGGCATCACTGGGATAGTCACAAGAAACAGTGACAACATTGGTGAACTTCTTGTCAAGTGTAGTAAAAAACTGACATACAGAGGTTATGATAGCGTAGGTGTGGCTGCAGTTCGCAATGGAATAGTTGATCTAAGAAAGGATGTTGGCACTATTGAGGAGGTCAATAGACTTCTTGGTCTCTCGACGATGAGAGGAGACCGAGGGATTGCACAGTTGCGATGGGCTACCTATGGTGCACCGACGAAGGTGAACGCTCAACCCCATTTTGGATGCGAGGAGGTCTTCTATGGGGCTCATAATGGTAATATACACAACTATGTTGAGTATAAGAGAGAGCTCATTGAAACAGGTCATATCGTAAGGTCTGAGAACGATGGGGAGCTCTGTGTACATGCAGTGGACAAGTACTATGAAGAAACAGGTGACATGTTTGAATCTGTAAGGCGCTCTACTCATGACCTCAAGGGCGCTTACGCATATGCAGTTGGTCGGGCTGATGAGCAGGAGATTTATGCTGTAAAAATGGGCTCTTCTCTTGTTGCTGGAATTGCTGGGGACGCCACCATTGTTTCGAGTGATCTCCCCTCAGTACTTCCCCTCACAAACAATGTGATCTATCCCGCCGACGGTGAGATGCTAGTTCTGACTCCAGATGACGTAAAGGTCTTCCGCATTGAAGATGGAGAGCAGCTCGATAGACACCCCCAAATCTCAACTGTAGACGCACGAGCTGCGGAGAAGGGTGGGTATCCCCACTTTATGCTTAAAGAGATCAATGAACAGCCAAAGGTAGTTCAGGACGTAATGGGAATCCTAGAAGGTCCAAGGAACGAGGAATGGCTGCAACTCTTGGAGGAAGCTTCTAGACACTATATTATAGCATGTGGTTCATCATACAACGCAAGTATAGTTGGT
>JAEORX010000062.1 GCA_016840685.1 Candidatus Thorarchaeota archaeon | reverse complement strand
CCCATTTTCTTTTCACCAAGTACTCCTATTCCAGAGAACCCTTCTCAAGTAGTCTGAGAACACCCAGTTATCAATATCGCCTGTGAGTAGAAGACAGAACTTACTGTCACTCTTCCACTTCGAATGGGTGTTCCAATACTTCACAGCCTTTTCAGGAGTTGTACACCAAGCTCCCAATCCTGAGGCATGTTCAACGACTTCCCTCAAGCAACCAACATACTCTTTCTGTCCCATCCTGATTGGATGGAGGTCGAACATGATGACACCCTCAGATAGTGCCGCTTTTGACACCTCTCTTTTCAAGACCTTTGATACAGTTTTCGGGCTCATCCTCCTGCGGTCTATCATGAGATCATCGCTCCAGACATTGAGCGGAATGTAGGTGACCTGTGATTCCTCACCATTGATAGTGGCATGAAAGAAGTGAGTCTTCTCTCGATGTTCTGGACGATACCCAAATCCTCCATCCCAAACAAGATTTGTCTGTTCCAATAAATCAGGCATGTCATCCGTGTAGTTATCATATGGCGCTCTGAATCCTGATACCTTTATCCCAAGTTTCTTGAACACTTGGAGGCTTCGCAGGAGGTCTCGCGCTCTCTCCTTTGGACTTATCATTGGATATCTCACATGATTGTAACCATGACTGGCCACTTCATGCCCCTCGGAGTGTATTCT
Organism: Candidatus Thorarchaeota archaeon; assembly: GCA_016840685.1. Lineage (GTDB taxonomy): Archaea > Asgardarchaeota > Thorarchaeia > Thorarchaeales > Thorarchaeaceae > SMTZ1-45. The sequence continues at coordinate 15,320 of JAEORX010000062.1, read as the reverse complement.
CTTGACAAGCTCTGGCTTCATCCCTGCTATGGCGGCTATCGTTGGAAAGGCAAAGAACCCATCGACTTCATCAAGTACTGCAAACATATTGTCAAGAATGGAACTGAAGGGGGTTCTATGGAGTTTCAGCATGTGATATAGCTGTCTTGGAGCTCCCAAGCCCCATTTCTTACCAAGTTGTCGAAGATAGCTAGGACTCGCCACAATCTCCACCATTATTGAGATGTATTTTGGCTGGGGCGCTTCTTTCAAAAGGATTGCGACAACCTAGAACTTGACATGTTTGCATGGGGATATATATGCAAACTGATTAGAACTACACAGATGTGGTCCCATGAAACTGAGTCATATTGGCATTATTGTCAAAGATATTGAAGAGGGTATAAGGAACCATCAAGCACTCTTCGGGTATAGGCAACTAGGTCCAATAGTGGATGATAACGCGCAGAAAGTCCGTGTGGTTCTCATGGGCGCATCTGAGAACGATCCTGTCAAGATTGAACTCATCTCTCCCCTCGGCGAAGACTCACCCGTATCAGATCTGCTGACCAAGCATCAGGCACTCTACCACCTCTGTTATGCAGTTCCTGATATCGAGGAAGCCAAGATGAGGGCTCGTAAGAGTGGAGCTATAGTGATATCAAAACCTGTCGAGGCACCTCTGTTTGACAATCGAAAGATATGCTTCCTATTTACCAAGGACCACTACATCATAGAGCTCGTTGAAAGTGAGCATACTACTTGAAGTCTATTTCTGAACAACATATACTTTCGAGAAAAGGTCGAATAAGGGTTCGATATAGTTCGTGTTCATATTGGAGTAGACATAATTACACATCTCAATGAACTTGTTTGCACGCTCATCAGCATGCTCTTCTATGCCTATGATCTTCTTTGCTCTCTTGGTAATGTCCTTCACAAGTCCCTTTGCTCCCTTGTCCTCACCAAATATCTCGATTGCGTCTTGTTCAATACGTTTCAGTTGGCTCTTGACCCTGATATCTGAAACATCATCTGCACCGAAGCTCTTCACCACATCCATGAGCACGTCAAGGATGCCATTATGAAGACCTGCAACTAGTGCTTCTATCTCATATGCGGTAAATCGTACTGTAGTCTCATCCCCAGTAAGTTGCCACTTCAGATCACTGCTCCTACTCACAGTCAGCTTTCTCTGACCAATAGCAATGATTTCGTCAAAGAACCTCGAATCAATGCTACTCCTAATAGAAGTCTTGATGATTGCAGCCTCTGGAAGTCGAATCTTAATTGAGTTTCCTCCATTTGTGACAACGAGACACATACCATCCGTGGGGGCTATCTTCTTGACATAGTCTGAGGGCGGAGCAACTTCCACAGGTGGAAGATGTTTGAGCCTCTCTGCTAACTGCCTGATTTCCGCCTCAGTACAGATGTAGGACTGCCTGTCACCAGAGATCGTGATAGTCCCATCATCTGCGCGGTCGAAAGTTATCTTGTTGCCTCCACCAACGCTTGTGGTCTTGAGGTACTCCTGTCTGTAGCTGCGTGCGGTCTGTGCGAGTTTGTCAAGGGCTGCAGCAACCATGTGGGCTTCTCCATATCCCATAGTGATCTCTGCGCTTCCCTCGGTTCCGCGGCCAATACCGAGTGACCCATCGGTCCGTATCTTCACATACAATTCCTGCCACCGTCTAGAATTAGGACTGGTTTGCTGAAAACTATTGTGGCGATTCCAGACTATAACAGAACGGTCATAAGTGAAATGATGGAACTAGGACTGAGATACAATGACTGAAGATAAACCTCCTGAACGAGCCATCATGCTTTCAGGAGTGATTAGTGAAGAAGCAATCTGTCCCTTCAGCAAAGGAAGGTGGAAGAAGGTTGGTGATGCAGTTGTCTTCTTTATGTTGTTTGTGACTCCAGTCTTATTTCTTCTTGCGATTCTCATTACTAGACTATACTAAAATTGAATTCGATTGAGTGCAGAAGGCACTTGACCTCCTGCAATATATGGGTCTAGATGGAATCCTTTACATCAAAAGCAAGAGTGCCTGCTTCTTTTGTCTTGAGTGAGATATCAATTGTATGTTCTCCGGCAGGAAGAGGTTCTCCCTTGATGTGAATCTCTATCTCAACACCAACCTTGATTGGGAAGGAGTTGGATTCACTGATTTCAGAGCCCACAACTTCACCATCTATAGACCTGATGACTGTAGAGTCCAGTGGGTACTCATTACCATTCACTTTGATTGGTGCAACAGCTGTTGTAGTACCAGGTGATAGTGAGTTCTTGAGCTTGAAGGAAAAGCCATCTTCGACATTTTCGAGGCTTCCCTTGATGTATAGCTTCCTCAGGAGGAACGCTGGAATTTGCATTTGTAATATAGCCTCCAACTTATTCTATCATGGCGAGCATTCGTACCATTCTTTTATAGATTCCGAACATAGTATGGGACTTATATTTCTGGGGGTTTCGACTCATCTACAAAGAGTAATAAGCCCCCACACATCGAGAAGACATGAAATACCCTGAAGGGAGCGACTGGGTTGCAGTTAGGTATGTTTGATCCATTTAACCAGATTTTTGGGACATTCACGACAATGTTCATCGTCATCATGATATTTGTAGTCGTCATAGTTATTATTGGAGTTGCCTTTGCTTGCAGGGCGAGTTCAGGTATTGCTAGCAGTGTCGCTCGTGGTTTTACAATGGAAGCACCATCATTTGTTATTCCCGAACGACATCGTGGTCAGACACGATCCGATGGCAGCGAGATGAAGACTGTTAGACTACCTGAAAAATGTCCCTCTTGTGGGGCATCAATCTCTCATGAAGGGATTGATTGGACAGGACCTTTGGAAGCAAAATGCAACTACTGCGGCGGTACCCTCAGAGCAACGTTTGAGCGTGTTTGACTCGTTTATTATCTCCTCAATGTCTAGGTTATACTGACCCTCTTAATCAATGAGAGTTCCTGAGGACATGCTAGAGGAATTAATATCCACTTGTGAGGAAGCTTTTTCACTGGCATCTTTCGTAAAATGCTAGGACTTGCGCTGCCCACCCCACGAGGAAAACCCAATGGTCGACGGACTTGAGATGCAGGAGGATGGCACAACTCTCTCTGTAACTATTAGTAGGGACAGCTTACAGTCTGACAGAGTATTGTGTGTTGTTGACCACGCCAACAAGAATGTGTACCTATGGATGGGTAAAGAAGCAAACGTGCGTAAGCGATTTGTCGGTTCTATGACTGCAAGCAAGATTCGTGGGGAGCTAAGTACAGCTTTTCGGGTCCGTTCGTTGGATCAAGGAGATGAAACTTCGGATTTTTTCAACTCATTGACTCATGACTGAGTGAAATCTAGGTCTCACGTCACTGCCACAAGATTCTATAACCTGTCAGATATCACAGGCTAGAGGACACCAATTTGAGAGGACTGATGAAGACCGCTCGTGGCTTTGGTAACTTAGAACTTCTGGAACTTGATGATCCTATACCCAAGAGAGATGAGGTATTGATTGAGGTAGCGGCTGCTGGGCTCTGCGGTACAGATATCCATATCAAACATGATCAAGCATTTTACACTCCACCCGTCGTGTTGGGGCATGAATACTCTGGCACAGTCGTCGAGGTTGGTTCTGATGTGACCTCTGCGCAAGCTGGTGACTCAGTTGTTTCTCCTGCTACTGCTTATTGTGGGAAATGTCATCAATGCAAGACAGGTCATATGAACAGGTGTACGGCAGAAGACAAGAGAATTCTTGGCACATCAAGAGCCAATGGTGCTTTTGCTAGATATTTGGTTGTCCCAGACTATATTGTACATCAGGTGCCAAAAGGTGTTACGATGGAAGAAGCCGCACTCGCAGAACCAATGGCCTGTGTGGTCCACTCGGTTATCGACAAGACTCCCATTTGTCCTGGTGATGTTGTAGTGGTTCAAGGTCCAGGCACAATGGGCCTGATGGCGACACAGGTGGCAAAGGCCATGGGGGCTGGGAAGGTAATAGTGACTGGGGTAACGTCAGATGAGTGGCGTTTCGATATTGCTAGGAGAATAGGCGCTGACTTGACTATTGATGTTCAGGGTCAAGAGAGCCCTATTGACATCATCAAAGCTGAAACAGATGGTCGTGGAGCTGATGCAGTCATTGAAGCATCAGGTGCGTGTGTTGCTTGTACCCAAGCATTTGAATTCGTAAAGGTTGCTGGACATGTGACACTCCTTGGTGTGCGTGGACGTCCTGCAGACATAGATCTCGATCCAATCGTAGTGAAGGAGCTTACAATGTCTGGGACATGGGGCACACTCCCCTCGTCATGGGTCACCACGCTCCGACTCATGTCCACTCACAAGGTGGATGTATCACCACTCATAACCCATCGAATATCGCTCTCTGAGTGGGAGAAAGGCTTTGAACTCATGGAAAGCCAAAAAGCTATCAAGGTCCTCTTCATATCGTTCGAGTAAGAAAGGAGGAGTTACTATGTTCCTAACAAAGGACACGATTCATGAGAAGTATCCAATCTACCATCACCCTGAGATGAAGGGCGTAAGACGCAAAGAGCTACTTTCTCCTAATAATGCCTCGAAGAACTTTGCATTACGTGCCTACATAATCGAGCCTGGTGGCCATACCTCCTACGATATTCATTCACATGAGCATGGTGTATATATGATAAGTGGAGAGGCAGTCGTCAAGGTTGGTGATAAAGTGCTATTACTACACCCTGGTAATGTCATATATATTGGCAGTAACGAGCCTCATCAGTTCTTCAACCGCGGAGAGGCGCCAGTCAAGTTTCTGTGTGTTCGAAACTTCACTTCTTCTCTCTAGGAGCCCAAGTATCAAGACAGTCCTGTACAGTTGCAATGTGTGCTGCTGCTGGGCCTCCGCCCATGACTATCGCTACAGCACAAGCCTCCATGATTTCATCTCTTGTGGCACCCAAGGTCAGAGCTTGTTTAGTATGATAGACCATACACTCCTCACATGGTGCAAGAGCTGATGCTACAATACAGATGATTTCCTTAAACTTGGCTGATAAAGCACCATCTTTGTGCACGGTCTTTTGAAGGTCTGTGAATGCATTTCTGGCATCTGGTATATCTCGATTAAGCGCTCCAAAGTGTTTCATGAAGCTCTTCAGTGTCTTCTCAACATCCTCAGTCATTTGACCATTCCTCAGATTCAACGGGCTGGTGTTCCCAGATTCCACTCAGACTTGGAATAGCGGCTCTGATATAAAACCTGTGCAGTGTCCCTCTCCTCTACTGATACTTCTCCAGGTTCAATGGAATTTCCTGACATCTTCTCGAAGCTTCTAATGATTGCATTTTTGATCGCATCGTTAGTAGGGCAATTTTTCACCTGATCTGAAATATTTGTCACGATGTCCCTCTTACTCTCCATACAGCGCACCCTTGTTCTATCGCGGAGAAATACCGGCTGTTCCCTCGTTGGCGACAAGCTCTGTCGTAGCATGGAGAGTTCGCAGTTGATCAGAAGAGTCCCATGAAGAAATGCAACTCCTCGCTTGAGCCAACCTGCGGTACCAGTGATCTTCATGTCATTGATCCTTATACAGGAACGCTCTGGGTCAAACCTCGCTGGAATTTGAAGTGTCTGCAGTGCATCTGCCACACCACCAATGAAAAACTCATAGATCTCTTTCAGTGTCCGTGGGATATACTCCTCAGTACGATCTGTGCAGATAGAGAAGTTAAGGTTTCCAGAGTCATGATACACAGCACCTCCACCTGTGAACCGTCGAGCTATGGCAATACTGTTCTCACGACAGAATGACAAGTTTGTCTCCTTGTGAACACACTGGAACCTACCAATCACTACAGCTCTCTTCGAACGCCAGAATCGAATGCTGTTTAATTTATTCTCTTGAGTGGCTGTGACCCGAGCAATCGCCTCATCCAATGCAAGATTCAGATACACATCAGTGCTGTCCTCATCAATCAATCGCCAAGTCATGAATGTGTCACTCGATTCCTATATCTGGTACACCTCTTGCATATGTCCCTGATTAGCTTGTTGCACATGCAAACGAATGGGTTAGCCGATGGCTGAAGTAGGTTGCTCGCCACCGGCGGAATGCCTCAGAGCAACGATTGAGGCTTGGAGCAGATGTCGTATTCGAGGCTGACACGAATAACACGTGTCGCAATTCGGTCTGCTCTCTACAATATAAGGTCCCCCTGATATTAAGGGTCGAAACTCATGAAATCAATCGACCACACTCATGACAAGACATCGAGCCTGGTCTAAGTTCAGAACCGCAATATGGACATGATCGTCTAGGATATTCAACTTCGGGTGAAGAACTTAGTACAAACCTTCCTGAGGTGTTAATATTCTGGAGTCCTACTTGGTCTGCATACAACTCAGTAAACCCACAATCAGCACATGTGAAGGTTTCGAGTGTTGCTGTGGACCATCCTGGGAGGTCAATCCTTACATGATGTTCCCCTGCAATTTTGTGCGGTCCAGCAATCCTGTTGCTTCCACATTTAGGACAAGTCCTTGTAAAAATCATCTTCTTATCATGATGAATTGCGTTCGAAGACAGATAATGCTTTGGCAGTTTCTAGGCCTTTTCACACATAACCAAGAAAAACTTCTAGGATTAAACATTCTAAATATGGGAGTTATGATTAAGCTATACGTTCGAGTTCTTCCACAACATTGATAATCGTCAATTATTATGTTAAAATTTAAGAAAAATAGGGTTGGAATAATGATTGATATCAAATCAGAGAAAATGACGCCAATAATTCGTTATTTCAGCAAGATGGTTGAATGGCTCGGTTTGTCCCGTAACTCTGGTTCAATATTGGCATTGCTTTATCTCGCGAGGTATAATACTAGAGCAAAACTCAGTCTCGATGAGATTTCTAAAGCTACACAATATTCTCGTAGCAATGTTACCCTTATCCTGACACAGCTTGAATCCATGGGGTTATTAAATGGAGAGACTGATATAACCCAAGCGGGACGAGGTCGAAGACGAACCCTCTACTCTATCGCTGATGATATTTCTTCCCCCATTTCGATATTAGTCAAGCAGACCCACCACAGACTTCTTGTCAACCTTAAGGAAATCAAGTCATTGAGTTCCTCTCTTGGTTCAGAGAACGATTCACTCACTCTGATGCTTGAAGATTTCGAAAATGAAACCAAAGAAGCTCTCAAGTCCTTCAAATAGATGTATTAAAAGGGCAATATCTCTTGCGTCCTGTTCTTGCTCCAAGTCCATTACATCTTCATCATATAAGGACTCTCAAGAGTTTCTTTTAGAGCTGCTAAAAATTGACCAGCAGGAGCGCCATCTAGAACTCTGTGGTCCACTGCGCAGCTAGCCATCATCATACTCCGAATTGCTATCATGTCCTCAATGACCACTGGTTTCTTCTTGATCTGACCAAGGGCAAGGATAGCTGTTTCGGGGGGATTGATGACTGGGATGAAGAGATCAACCTTGAATGGTCCAAGGTTAGAAACAGTGAATGTGCTTCCTGTGAGTTCCTCTGGTTTTAATTCGTTTTTCATCGCTCGTTTGCCAAAATCCTTCGTTTCCAGGGCAATCTCGGTGATGGACTTCTTGTTTGCATTCCGTACCGTGGGTACAACAAGACCCTCTTCAGTAGCCATTGCAACGCCGATATTCACCTCGTCAAACATGACCAAGTCATTCCCAACTAGAGTTGCGTTGAACTTCGGGAATCTCTCGAGAGTGTCAGCCACTGCCTTGACGATGATGTCATTAAACGAAACCCTGATGCCCTGTTGCTTCTCAACACGATCATTGAGCTCTTTCCGCAACTCTACAACCTCACTCATGTCAATCTCAGTTATCATGGTGATGTGAGGGTTTTGTGCACTCTGAGTCATCCGTCGAGCAATGGTCCGTCGCAAGGGAGTCATCGGAGATATTTGCCTGATCTCTCTCTCATCAGATACTGCCATAGTTGGGACACTCTGTGCAGTGAGGACGTCATTCTCTACAATCCTACCCTCAGGTCCGGAACCAACAATCAGTGATAGGTCAATTCCCATCTCCTTCGCCTTTTTCTTGGCACGCGGAGATGCCTTTATCTTTCCTCCTTGAAGGCGAGTTTCGACTGAAGATTTCGTGGTTCTTGTCACTATTTTTGCGTCTGAGGTGGTCACTACGGGGTCTCCTATAGTTGCAACAGATGGTTTGTTCAGTTTTCTCGGCACGATATCAGGGACATTTTCTCCCTTTTTCCCAATGTATGCAATTGGTTCACTGATGGGAATCTCGTCATCTACTTCACACAGTATTTTCAGTAAGATGCCATCTGTAGGAGACTCCAATTCGAACTCGTTCTTCTCTCCAAAGATCTCAACTATGGGTTCTCCTTGCTTGACCTTGTCTCCCTCTTTTTTTAACCACTTGAGTATCACGCCATATTCCATGGCTACACTCATGCGCTGCATGATCATGGTTGTTACCATTGAGCTCACCTACATGATATCGCGGATGGCTTGTGCTATACGTTTGTTGTCAGGGATGAAATACTCTTCGAGAGGCGGACTGAAGGGGACTGGAGTGTCTGGAGCATTCACTCTCTTGATTGGCGCATCTAGCCAGTCAAAAGCCTCTTCCTGAACTATGGCTGCAATCTCTGCAGTTGTCGCTCCGGTCTTGGTTTCTTCAGTGACAAGAACCAGCCTTCCAGTCTTCTTGACAGACTCGATTAATGTCTTCGTATCAAGAGGTGCTAGGGTCCTTGGATCAATGATCTCCACACTAATGCCCTCTTTCTGAAGCTCATCAGCTACCTCTAGGGCTTTGTGAAGCATGAATAAGGTTCCCCAGACCGTGACATCTGCCCCTTCTCTTCTCACCCTCGCCTGACCAAACGGTATAGTATAGTCTTCATCTGGTACTTCTTCTTTCTTATCATAAACAAGCTTATGCTCAAAGAACATGACCGGGTCGGGGTCTCTGATTGCTGTCTTGATGAGCCCCTTCGCATCATAGGCAAAGGCTGGAACTACTATCTTAAGTCCTGGTGTGTGCATGAACCATGCCTCAAGGCTCTGAGAGTGATGTGATGCGATGTTTTTCCCGCCTCCAAACACAGTTCGAAGCACCAAGGGCACTGAGGTCTGTCCGCCGAACATATACCTCATCTTAGCTGCTTGGTTACATACCTGGTCCATCGCTAGTGTGATGAGGTCTCCAAACATGATTTCTGCGACTGGCTTCATCCCTGTGATAGCTGCACCAACAGCAGCTCCTGCGATGGTGTTTTCAGAAATTGGTGTGTCCCGTACTCTATCCTCTCCAAACTCCTCCGCTAATCCCTTTGTGACCTTGAAGGCTCCTCCCCAGTTTAACCCTACATCCTCTCCCATTATGAAAACACGCTCATCGCGGAGCATCTCCTCCCGGAGGCCAGCTTTGAGCGCATCTCTGTAGGTGATCTCAGGCATCTAGAGCACCTCCGCAAAAAGGTCTTCAAGGGTTTCCTCTGGCTTTGGATACTCCGATTTCTTCGCGAATTCTGCTGCTTTCTCTACCTCACCTGCAATCTTAGAATCGATCTTCTCAGCCTCTTTCTCTGTCAAGGCTCCCTGTTCGATGGCAATCTCTCTTATTATTCGGACTGCATCTCGTTCTTCACTCAACCAGTGTTTAGCCTCATCCTCGGGTCTGTACTTCGCAGCATCGAATCTCGAGTGCCCCTTCATTCGGTAAGTTTGACATTCAATCAGAGTGGGCCCTTCGCCAGCTCTAGCTCGTTTAACAGCTTCGACAGTTGCGTTGTATACGGCCAAGGTATTGTTCCCATCAACAACAACATTGGGGATACAATACCCATCCGCCCTTTGGGCAATGTTTGCGCTTGGACACATCATCTTGATGGGTGTACCCATGGCATACAGGTTGTTCTCTACCACCCAAATCAGGGGGAGCTTCCAGATTGCAGACATGTTGAGTGACTCACCGAATGTGCCATTATTGGATGCACCATCACCAAAGAAACATGCAACAACATCATCAGTACCTCTCATCTGGCACGATAGTGCCGCTCCCACTGCGATTGGCAGTCCAGACGCAACCACACCAGTGGCTCCTAGTACTCCTGCATCAAATTGAGTGATATGCATGGAGCCTCCCTTTCCTTTACATGAACCACTTGCCTTACCAAGTAGCTCAGCAAGAGCCGCATTCATATCTGCACCTTTCGCCACAACATGCCCATGTCCTCGATGAGTACTCTGAATCCAATCAGTCTTCTTGAGGGCTGTAGTCACACCAGCAGCCACTGCTTCCTGCCCCAAATAGAGGTGTAGTGTGCCTGGAACTATATTCTCGCCAAAAAGGTCCCACACCTTCTCCTCGAATCTACGGACTTTCAGAGTTCTTGTATAGAGCTCCTTCAGCGTCTTCTTATCAACTGTCATTATCTCACTCAACAACCTTGTCTGAACAAGAGCTTTGGGCGCCCTCCGCGAGTCTTGGCTGATAAAGGCTTCGAAGTGACAGAGGTAATATCTAGGTAGGACATTCGATTGCCAAAACTTCACAATATCGAAGTGTGTCTGGGTACACAACAGCGTAAATAATTAGGAAGTACACAACAAATTCGTAGGGATGTGGAGCAAACAAAAATAGTTGCGCTATGGATGACAATCTGAATGGATTGGGAAATCTCCTCGTCCCTACTTCATTTATTCTTCCAATATTCCATGTTTTCCCAAGAGTTATTATTGCGGTTTGATTAGTCATTCTTCGTGCATTTCCGGAGATGTCCTGAATGAGTCGTAAGGGAGTCGAAGCTATACTGACCTCAGGAAGAACCCTAAAACAAGGTCGAGCAATGGAATTGGGAAAGCTAGGTCCAGAGTATCATAAGGAAGTGGCTTTTTGTGAGATGGACAAAGTAACCCTTGAAACGCTGGGATTGGAGGAAGGAGAGCCTGTTCTCATCGAAACACCACACGGGAGTGTTGTTGTAATGAGCAAGCTCGACAGGAGGGCTGAGCCTGGTGTTGTGTTCATACCCTGTGGGCCCTATGCAAATGCAGTGATAGGGTCTGAAACTGAAGGCACAGGGATGCCTGATTTCAAGGGTGTGTCTGCAAAGCTATTTGCAGCGAAAGGACAAGAGGTTCCTAATGTCGAGCAGCTACTGAAACAGATAGTGGAGGGAAGATAATGACTGAGGATTCTGGACTGAAAGAAAACATTGTGTGTCCCTTCTGTGGATGTCTCTGTGATGATATCGGGATAAGTGTGGAAGGAAACAAAATAACAGAGAACAAGAACGGCTGTTCAATCAGCCAAGCTAGGTTCCTGAATCATCATGATGATCGACTCCCAATGGATTCGCCTCTAAAGGACTTGGTCAAGAGGGCTGCTGAAATCATCGTAAAGTCTAAGCGTCTGCTGATCTATGGTTTGAGTTCTACCGAGAATGATGCTCATCGAGAAGCCTACAAGATTGCTGAAGAGGTCGGTGGTGTTGTTGACAATACCTCATCAGTTTGTCATGGACCCACCATCTTAGGCTCTCAAGAGTCTGGCGAGCCAATTGCTGCTTTGGCTGAGACACGTCATAGGGCAGACCTCATAATTTACTGGGGTTCAAATCCACAGTTTGCCCATCCACGACATATGAGTAGATACACCAGAGCACCAGGTCTCTACATCAAGGATGGGAAGAAGGACCGACAGATTTGGGTGGTTGATGTCAGAAAGACCATCAGTGCTGGAGTGGCTGACAGGTTCATCAAGATTACTTCTGGGTCTGATTTGGAAGTCATTTCTGCGCTACGAGCTATTGCGCGAGGAAGGATTCTAGAGGTGGACTCAGTAGGTGGTCTGAGTGTCGGTGAGTTAACTGAACTGGTGGAGGCGATGAAGAGTGCCAAATACGGTGTGCTCTTCTTTGGTCTAGGACTGACCCAATCCAAGGGCCGTCATAGGAACATCGATGCTGCAATAAGACTGATTCAAGATATGAACCACTTCACCAAGTGGGGAATGATGCCCATGCGTGGACACTACAATGTTGCTGGTGCTAACAAGACGTCAACATGGCAGACCGGCTATCCCTATGCAGTCGATTATGCCCGTGGGTACCCTCGCTACCAGCCAGGTGAATACACAGCGGTAGACATGCTGGTCAGGGGTGAACCTGACGTAGTTCTCAATATTGCAGCAGACCCAGCTGCACATTTCCCAAGGGGAGCTGTGAAACACCTTGCTAGTGTCCCGGTCATCAATCTTGATCCCAAACGGAACATGACCTCACTTCTGGCAAAGGTCAATATTCAGACCGCCATCGCTGGTATTGAGTGCGATGGGGCGGCTACACGAATGGATGGACTCCCACTCTATCTCAAGAAGGTGGTTGATCCGCCTGAGGGTATCTTGCCAGATAGAGACGTCCTGAGAATGATATACGAGGAAGTAAGGAGGCTCAAGAAATGAGCAAGCAAGTGATACTCACGAATGGACGGGTCTATGACCCAATGAACGGCATAGATGGAGAGCTCAAAGACATCTGTATCTCAAATGGAAAGATCGTCGAACGAGTTGAGGGGTCTGCAAAGAAGATTGACCTCAAAGGTCGACTTGTAATGGCCGGCGGGGTTGATATGCACTCACATATTGTCGGAAGCAAGGTCGGTGTTGGTCGTGCTATGTGTCCAGAGGATCATAGAAAGGACCCTGTACCCAAGACAAAACATACTCGGGCTGGCGTAGGATATACGATGCCTAACTCATACGTCATTGGATATCGATATTCAGCCATGGGCTATACAACTGTTATTGAACCAGCTCTGCCAGCGCTCAAAGCCCTCGGGTCGTGGGAGGAGATGGAGGACTTACACAACCTTGACTCCGGACTTCTCCCTATGTTTTGCAATAGTATGATTACCTTTCACTATGTGAAAGAGGGAGACCTCAGCGGACTTGCAGCATATATTGCGTGGGTTCTTCAGAAGGTGGGTGGTCTTGGTGTCAAGGTCGTGAATCCGGGAGGAACCTATGCATGGGCGCATGGCGTTGATTTACGAGACCCTGATGGTGAGGTTCCTGGATGGGGTATCTCTCCCCGTGAGATCACTCGTGCCCTATGTCAAGCAGTGGAGTCATTGGGTCTTCCACATATGATGCATTTCCATCCAAACAATCTGGGAAGAGTAGGCAATCTGGAAACCACCATTAGACAGCTTGATGCCATTCGTGATATCAAAGGGCATGGCGGGCGCAAACACATCTGCCATCTCACACACATGTCATTTGAAACCCTTGGTAATGTTGAAGGGGCTGGGACCGAGTGGAAGGACATTGCATCTGGTGGTCTGGAGTTTGCCAAGTACTTCAACAAGAACAAGCACTTCACCGCTGACCTTGGACAAATCACATTCGGGCCTGCCACAACCATGACTGGTGATGGACCCTTCGAGTTCTATCTCTATCAGCTCACAGGTGGAAAGTGGACTAACATCGCTGTTGATGTTGAGCTCCCCGGTGGAGCTGGAATTGTTCCATACACATACTCGCCAAAAGCTGCAGGAAACTCAGTACAATGGACAATACCTCTAGAGTTTGCACTCAATGTTGATGATGTCTGGCGATGTATTATGAGTACCGACAATCCGAATGCTGGCCCATTTACCAAGTACCCCCTCGTGATGTCTTGGTTGATGAGTAAGAAGCAGCGGGACATCTGGATGGAGGACATGCACAAGTTTGCACATGAGCGTTCAGCTCTGCCAACCATCGAGCGTGAGTGGAGTCTCTATGAGATGGCTATCTCCACAAGAGCCGCCCCTGCAAAGATCTTGGGTATTGAATCCGTAAAAGGACACATTGGTGTAGGTGCTGATGCAGACATTTCAGTGTATGATATTGATCCTACCAAGGTTGACCTTGCGAAGAATCCAGACCGTATCATTAAGACATTCTCAACTTCCTATCTCACTTTCTTACGAGGAGAACAGGTTTCAAAGAAGGGTGTGGTTAAGGGCACAGAGGACCGTAAGGTCTGGTCAATTCACCCAGAGCTTAATGAAGGTCTCTGGACGCGAATTAACAAGGAACTTGAGGAAATCATGAATGACTGGTACTCTCATTCATTCTACAACTATCCTGTCCCCGAGAGATATCGTGCTCACTTAGAGCAAAAGATACCCGTGGACTCAACATCTGTACCTGCTTAGTTGCTGGTGCCGGCATGCCCGCTGAGGACTCATATGAAGACCTAGAATCAGGGTACGAGGGAGTGGGTGAGTTCTACGACCTTTTTGCAGATAACTCAGACATTCCGTTTTTTCTGGAATATGCCAGAAAAACAGGGGCTCCCGTCCTTGATCTGGCTGCTGGAACTGGGAGAGTAAGCTATGCACTTGCTGCCGAAGGGTTTGACGTTGTTGCATTGGAGCAGTCTCCATCGATGCTATCAGCAGCAAAGATGAAACATCAGTCAGCTCCCGAAGATATAGCTAAGAGAGTTGAACTGGTAGAAGGAAATATGAAAGATTTCTCACTCGAGCGGAAATTCCCTCTGATATTAGTGCCCAACTCATTTGGACATCTTCTCACACGAAATGCCCAACTCTCCATGCTTCGTTGTGTGAAGGACCATCTGCGTGACGACGGCATCTTCATCCTTGACCTCTATCCAGGTGAACATCAGTATGAACGGGCCTCATTTGAGGACTCTCCTGTAGTCTTACCAGATGGGCGAAAAGTTACAAGATCTGGAAACATAACTTCGGATTTCGACAGAAAGATCATGCGTGTAGAACTACGATTTGCTGTTGAGGATTCTAAGGGTACAGTGATTGATGAGATCAATGTGGTCTCCGGAGCTGCTCTCATTTTCAATCAAGAGGCTGATCTTCTCATCCAAGAATCCAGTTTTCAAATTGTGGATGAGTTTGGTGATTTTGAGAAGAATTCTTTCACACTAGATTCAGGTCGCAGGATATTCATTCTCAAAAAATGAGTGCGGAGAGAGGCAAGAACAATGCCTCTCTCTTTGATAATTCCAAAGGTGAAAATCATTCCAATTATGGTTCGGGAGGGTCAGGGGGATCAGGGGGATCAGGAATATCCGGGTGGTCAGAATATTTAGAGCTTCGCCTAGATGTGTTAGCAAGTTGTTCAGGTGGAGGTAGTTGGTCAACCTTCCTTGGTTCCTCTCTGAAAGTGACTCCATCCTCTGCCTCTAGGCTGTCCGTGTAGAGCACTTCCCCCTCTACATATGCATCTCTCTCAATATAGATCGTCTTTCCATAGATGCTGGCTATGCGTGCACGTTCTTCA
>JAEORX010000237.1 GCA_016840685.1 Candidatus Thorarchaeota archaeon | reverse complement strand
CTAAATTACACTCGATAAGATATCAACGAATCTCGTATTTCATTAGCAGGATTTAACCAAGAAATACGAGTAGGAACCTAATTAGATTTTTAGTTTTAGTTTGAAGACTTTCTGAAACTTGTCCAACTTGGGTGATATCACAAGACGACAGTATCCTTGATTGGGGTCATTCCTAAAGTAATTCTGATGATAGTCCTCAGCAGGGTAGAACTTCTCGAAGGGAACTATCTCTGTCACTATAGGATTCTTCCAAGTTCCACTCTCACCAAGCTCTGCTTTTACCCTTTCAGCAATCTGTTTCTGGCGCTCAGAATGGTAGAAAATGACTGACCGGTATTGTGTTCCAACATCATTCCCCTGCCGGTTTAAGGTAGTTGGATCATGGGTACTAAAGAAGACATCAAGCAGTTCCTCAAACGGAATCTGTTCTGGGTCGAATTGAATCTGGCAAACTTCAGCATCTCCTGTTCTACCTGTACACACCTGTTCGTATGAGGGGTTCTCTACATGGCCACCAGAGTAACCTGAAACAACAGATGAAACACCTTTCAATTGTTGAAACATAGCCTCTGTGCACCAAAAACATCCGGAACCAAATGTTACAGTTTCCATAAATTGCATTTGACATTAGCATTAATCAATTAGAGGAAAGAGGAAATTCAAGAGGTTCATGGTTTCTTGACTCCAAGTATCAGAATTTCCTTATCAAATCCAGGCTCAATGATATCTACTGAGAACCCATTCTCTTCCATGAGATTCTGAAATGTTCCCAGAGAGAAAACACCCATTGGGCTTGGATCAATAAAATGTTCAGTACCATGTTCTTGGGTAGATATCAAAAAATGAAAGTCAAGATATACAATGTTTCCTTCTCTTCTACTTACGTTGCTTCGTGCAATTTTGATGTCAGGAAGGTTGAGACAGTTCAGTCCCATACTCCTTTCACGCAGTGTTTCCTCAGTGAATAGCGGTTCAATAATGACAACGCCCCCGGGTTTAATGTGCCTAGAAAATGATTGGATTGTCTGTTGAAGTTCTATGCTTGTTGTAAGATAAGTGATTGATCCAAAGAGGCAGATTATCACATCGAAGTCTTGCCCAATATCCATAGAAACCATATTTCCCTGCACGAAGCTTATGTCTGGACATTTCTTTCTCGCAATTCTCAACATCTCTTCACTGATATCGAAACCCATTACATCATACTTGTCGTTGAGATACATGATGTGAGTTCCAGTTCCACAGGCCACGTCTAATAGTCTATTACCAGGTGTTTGTTTATACTTCTGAATAATCTCATGAAGCCGATGAGCAGCTCCCTCGTAGTCTATATGAGCGTACATCTGATCATAGTATGCCGCTAGTCTCGAGTAGAAGGTTCCCATGCTCTAAAAGAGATGACAATTTTAGATAAATGAAATGTATCTTGTATAAGCAAAGTTTTCACTCCGTTTGTGATTCATTCATGACATGCATTTCAATCTCGAAACACTAAAGCTCCTCTTGGAGAATCTCAATGTTGGAATTTGTGTGCTTGACCATCACGATAGAATCATCATATTCAATCGAAAGGTTGCTGAGCAGCTTCAGCAGGAAGAGGACAGGGTCAGCTCATCCATTTTACGATGTCATCCTGAACGTGCAGAACCGGGAGTTCTAAAGATGATTGGTGAATTGAAAAGTGGAAAGTTGGAGAAATACGAGGGGTGGGTACATTTCATTGGAAGATACTTCTACGAGTATATCTATGCAATTCGTGATGGCAAGGGAAACTATCTCGCCACAGTTATGGAGCTTCATGATGCTGCTGAGAGAGCAGAGTATCTGAAAATGTCAGAGGGGTGGGAACCTCCACCAGAACATGGAAGAGGTGAGAGTGCCCCAAGGAGTCCATTTCCATAGATTAGTCGAATGCATCACCTTCTCTCCTGCGGACTCTAATCTTCAATAAAACACGTAGTAAGTAAACAAAGAATCCGACGAAACCGAGAGAGAAGCAGAGATTGTACACAAATCCTGCAGTCATAACACCAAGAAACGGGTTCTCAAGAAATGGGTAGAAAGGATTCATCTCTGCATAGAGAAACGAGTCCAATAGGACATGTGAGTAGGTGCCAATAATACTGGCGGCAATGATATGTCGAAAGGATGAGTCTTGCTCAAGCCCAAAGAGTGATACTATAGCGTTAAGGTGCTTTCTGAATGGGTATATGCAAATTGAGAGAGAAAGTGCAACAATCGTCGCTCCGAGATAGGTGTGAAAAAACGCATGTAGCGGCATTGGCAAGTCAAAGAGAATAATTACCAGTGGCTCGAGATCTAATATGACACTGGCAATCATTATTGTTGTAAAATCGATGAAGGGAAAGAGTAGAATTCCTATAAACACTGCAGGACCAAAATGGTATGGAGTGAATGGCATTACACGTTCCCACACTCATAGAGTTGGTTCAATCATTTAAATGACTTGAACAATGAGAAATCGTACAGGAGAGATTATGGAACAACCTCCAAAGATTTTGAAAGAATTAGCGAAGTCCCCCGACCACCCCGTTGAGAACAGAAAGAAGGAGAACAAATCCATTCTTAATGTTCGGGGAACTTCAAAAATACGTAACAATATTACGTAATATACTTTTCGTATTAGTATTTGTGACCAAAACATATTTATATAATGTAATACGTAATACTATTTCAAGGGTGAAGTGATGTGAGTACAATAACGCCTTCGAACTGGTATGAGTCAATTCTATCCAACCTGTCAGCGATTTCATCACTAAATCCTTACTTAACATGGAGGAGATAGAGAATGCATTACAAGAAAACCCATAGGGTTGCATTTGCTATAGGGATTTTACTCGTCTTGTCGCTAGTTGTTTTTGGTTCGTTAATCGCAGTGGCTTCGATGAGTATGAATAATGCCGTAGTTGTGACTTCAGATGCCTATTCAACTGAGGAAACTACAGCACTTGCTTGGCGCCTTGATCCAAGTGAGAAACGTATGATTGATTGGCGCTTGGACCCCAACGAGGTTCGATCCATCGACTTCAAGATTGATCCAAAAGAGACACGGATTATGGACTATCGTCTTGACCCCAGGATTGTCAGGGTTCTCGACTACAAGCTCGATCCAACTCAGGTG
>JAEORX010000061.1 GCA_016840685.1 Candidatus Thorarchaeota archaeon | reverse complement strand
TTCTCATTACTTTCGACCTCAGCCATCCTTGGAGTCAAAATACAGCTTGAACAGTCAAGGGTCGGGAAGGTCTTGTCCCATCTACTCATTTTCCCTCCGATACTAGCTTCTCTCTCAACCAAATAGACCTTGAATCCAGCATTAGCGAGATCTAAGGCAGCTGAAATTCCTGCAATACCCCCTCCTATAACAAGTGTTGATTTCTTAATCGAAAACTCTGGTTCATCTAATGGTTCCAGAAGTCGTGCTCGAGCAATGGCCATCCTGACCAGGTCGATTGCCTTGCTAGTTGCAGCAGCAGGGTCATTTGAATGGATCCAGCTCACATGTTCTCTGATATTAGCAATCTCAAGCAAGAATGGATTCAGTCCAATTTCTCGGAGGGTTTGTCTAAAGGTAGGTTCATGCATCCTGGGTGAGCAGGATGCAATCACAATACCGTTCAGATTGTGTTTCTTGATACTGTCCTTTATCATCTGTTGTCCAGGCTTAGAGCAAAGGTACTTGTAATCTGACACAAACTCAACATCCGGCAGTTTGCCAACAGCATCAGTTATCTCCTCCATGTTGACTACGCCAGCTATATTACTTCCACAATGGCAGAGAAAAACACCAATCCGTCTATCAGGCATATTCGGTACCTCGTGTCAATGCAATGTCAGAAGGTCGACTTCAGTCGTTCCTACGACTCTCACTGTACATCACGCGCGGTCAATAGACACTAATAAAGTGTTTCGGGATTGTGCAGTTCAGGGACTCGATGCCATTGAGTCGCCTCTGCTCACTCCTGTTTCTTTTGTACTCTCTTCGCTCTTTGGCAATTCGAGTTTGACCCTGTGTTCGTTGAGGAGCAGCTCGGTATCAGGAAGGTCCATCGCTATTGCTAACAGCTCAGTATAGTAGAATACAGGGAGCATGAAGTCGGTGCCAAAGATTCTATTTGCGACACGCTGTCCTGACTCGAATGTTATGAAACAAGTGGGACAGAACACTACAATTGCGTCTGGCTCTACCATCTGCATACTCGTCATCTTCTCTCGTAGCACTGCGTAGGATGTGACCGAGTTGGTCTTTCTGACTCCTGCCCCGCAACACATGGTCTTGTCCATATAATCCAAAGGTTCCATCCCAAGAGTTTCACAGAGCAGGTCCAGCTTCACAGGCACCTCTGCATTGTCAACATGAAGTATGCGCTCTGGTCTTAGTAAGTGACAGCCAGTGTGAGTGACAACTTTGATTGGGATTGGTCGCTTAACCTTTGAGGATAGGGTTTCGATTCCAATTTCATCAAACAATATTTGATGCAGGTGAATAATCACTGAGGAACCCTTATACTCCAGACCAAGGTCTTTCAGAATCTCATTCACCCTCTCCTTTCTCTCAGGGTTCTTCTCAAGCTCATGTTTCGCCAATGAGAGAGACTCATGGCAGCCTGCGCATGATGTTAGGATATCAAGTCCTTCATTCTCTGCAAGTGCAATGTTTCTAGCTGCAAAGGTCAACCAAGTGTCATCAGACAAGGCTCGTATGGCATTAGGCTCCGGACAGCAAGTGAATGGCAGGTCAACAAGGTCGATGTCAAACTTGGGGACTACCATCCTGATCGACTTCTCTGCAAACTGAAGGCGGTATGCCATTGTGCATCCCGGAAAGAACGCGTATTTCATTCCGTCGCCTCCTGGGTGGTTTCCTTGTTAGCCTCAATGACTTCAATGGCTCCAGTTGCTTTGAAGATCTTCATCACATCTGTTGGGTCTGCTCTTGGCAGGTATGGCAGTCCTAATTCGGTTCGAATTTTCTCGGATCTCCCAGAAATGGGTGACAGACATCCATCACCCATCAAGGACTCAGCTGATTCGATGACATCTGGTGGAGCTTTTCCCTCCCTCGCAGATATGTTCTTGATTTCCATCAGAATCTCTGCTAGTGACACTCCCATTGGACATCTCTGGTCACACATTAGGCAGTACGCACACAGCCACTCATTCCCCTCTCGCGGGACCACTCCCTTTGTAATAATCGAATCAACAGAAATTCTAGGATTTAGCTCAGGCGCCACTCTAAATACAGGGCAAGAAGAGGAACATATGCCACATTGGAAACAAGGCCTTGCAGTTTCTTTTAACGCTGCCAGTTTCTGATTCTGAATGTCATCTGTCAACTTGGTCACCTCTTCCTTGGAATCTTCTTCTTACTGGCTCCAGTTTTGGTGTTCGTAGATTTGGGTTTGGCCTTAGTGACTTTCTTTTTCCTAGTTGGTTCTTTGGTTTTGGTCTTTTTATCATCCGTCTTCTTAGACTGCGCTAGGGATTTTCTTGGTGTTTTTACAACATCCGCCATCTCTGTCATTATGGTCTGCCATTTCTTCCCCTCTCCAGCAGACACCCACTCCACGCGGAATCGCTCATCTTCAATACCATTCCTCTTCATCCAACCTCTGATTCTAGGCTCTCTCTTCGCCATCCAGTGATTACCAGTCTGAAAATGACAGTCCGAAGGTAAATGACATCCTGAATAAAGCACAGCTCCCGCTCCCAGTTCGAACGCCTTTTGCGCAAACCTTGTAGAGTATCTCCCTGAACACATTGCTCGAATGACCCTTGCATTTGCCGGATACTGCATTCTCGATACTCCTGCAAGATCCGACCCTCGATACGAACAAAATGCACATGCAAACGCCACAATCTTATTGCTCGGGTCCCCTTGTAGTGCTACTTCAATCTGCGACTCAATCTGCTCATTTGTGAAGTTTGGCATGTAAATCGCATCCTGAGGGCAGTCCCCCGCACAAGTCCCACAAGCCTGACATAGAGCACCCATGACCGACACTTTGCCTGTCCCATCTTGTGTGATCGCTCCATACGGACACCGACTCACGCAGGTACCACATCTATTGCATTTGTCCTGCATTATCTTTGCACTGAGGGCTTCTATTGGATACCTGCCCTTCTGAAGAATGATAGCAGCTCTCCCTGCTGCCGCACTTGCTTGAATTACCGAGTCTCTGATGTCCTTAGGGCTCTCAGCACCACCACAAATGAAGACACCTGCAGAGCTCGTGTCAACTGGCCTCAGCTTGGGATGAGATTCAATGTAAAATGAGTCGTGTGTGCATGAGATTGGGAGTGGAAAGTTGCCAGAGATGCCCTCAGCACCCATTGAGAGAATGACCATATCGAAGTCTTCCAAAAGGAGTTTGTTGTGAGTTGTATCCTCTACACTCAATCGAAGGTTCTTGGTCTTTGGATACTGTTGGATCTCTCCCACACGACCTCTGATGAACTTAACACCTTCCTCTCTAGCCTTCTGATATTGATCCTCAAAGTATTTGCCATGCATTCTGAGGTCTTGATAGAAAATTGAAACCTCAGTGTCAGGGTAGTGTTCTTTTATGAGGAGGGCGCATTTCACTGACTCCGCACAACAGAAGTTCGAACAGCCTGACCTCGTGCTGATGTTCCGAGAACCAACGCACTGCGCAATTGCCACTGACTCTGGCTTGATGAGATCTGAAGGCCTAACAAGAGCCCCCTCTGTGGGACCAGCGGCATTGATGAGTCGTTCAAACTCTAATGATGTGATAACATTTGGATACCTGCCCCATCCGAGACGAGGTTCCTTGCTGGGGTCTGCTGGTTTGAATCCAGTCGCAAGTATGATTACACCAACGTCTAGGTCAATGTACTTTCCTCTATCTGATGGAACAATTGCCTTCTGTTCACAACGGTCTATACACTTCCCGCATCGGATGAGGTCCATTCCAAGGCAAGATTCTGGATCAATGAAGTAGGATGAAGGTACTGCTTGGGGAAACGGGATTTGAATCGCCTTCTGCCACGTAAGATTTTGATCGGTCCTGCTCGGAACATCTACAGGACATACCTCCACACAATCTCCACATGCTGTGCACGCATCAATGTCCACATACCTTGGTCGTTGTTTCACTCGGACTGCAAAGTTGCCAACATATCCTGAGATCGACTCAACCTCTGCCATGGTGATCATGTTGATATTGGGGTGTTTCGCTACATCCACCATCTTTGGTCCAAGGATGCAGATGGAGCAGTCATTCTGGGGGAACACCTTGTCTAGTATGGCCATGATACCCCCAATTGTAGCCTGTTTCTCAATGAGGTGTACCTTGAATCCAGACTCTGCGAGATCGAGAGCCGCCTGCATCCCAGCAACACCAGCCCCCACCACGAGAGCTGCCTGGGTCACAGGGACATCCAGCTCGGGTTGCGCCTGTAAACTGGCTGCTTTGGCTACTGACATTGCCACAAGGTCCTTTGCTTTCTGAGTTGCAGCCTCAGGGTCATGTTGGTGAACCCACGATACATGTTCCCTGATATTGGCCATGATACAGAGATACGGATTTAATCCTGAGGCCTTCACTGTCTTTCTGAACGTGTCCTCGTGCATTGTTGGACTACAGGATGCCACAACAACACGGTTGAGACCATGCTCCACAATAGCATCCTGTATCTCCCGCTGTCCAGGATCTGCACAAGTGTACACATTCACTTGCACATGAACAACCCCAGGTAGTGTTTTGGCAAATCTGGCAACCTCATCTATGTCCACAACAGCTCCAATATTCTTGCCACATTTGCAGGGAAACACTCCGATACGTAGCTCAGGGTCTGTTGATACAACCTCAACCTCAAGAGGTTCTGAACTACTTCCTTTTGGATCGCTCGTGGTCATGTGCCAGTCCTCGTTCTACAGAACGCAACTTAACAGCTTCATTCAACATATGTAATAAAGGTTGAGAATAACTGACATCAACATCTTCACTATATTTCAGTTACATTCACCTTCTATCAATAGACTATCGGTTTGATTCATTCACAGTCTGAAAATCATTGAAAAACTCCAGATACTATCCACCTTCAAATTCACCAAAAGCGTAAAAAGCATCATTAAACCGGAGGCATTCATATTTTGGAGGCTACACATTGACTGGAACGGTCTGGAAGTACATCACTGAAAAACTTGAGTCTGAAGGAGCCTGCCACTTCTCACTACTTGACCCTGACCCTCTCTCAACTACTGTTGAAAATGTGGTAGAGATTGCAAGACTGACCGAAAAAGCTGGAAGTGATGCAATCATGATTGGGGGAAGTACCATCTTTGGCGTCATTGATGATGCGTGTGAAAGAATCAGTGACGAAGTAGACATTCCAACAATTCTATTCCCTGGCAACATAACTGGCGTATCTCAACATGCTGATGCAATGTTCTTCATGACCCTTCTCAACAGTACTAACCCATACTACATAATAGGCGCTCAAGCTCTTGCAGCACCAAAAATCAAGTTGATGGGACTTGAGGCCATCCCAATGGCCTATCTCATTGTTGCTCCAGGAAAGACAGCAGCTTGGGTGGGCGATGCTAAGCCCTTTCCAAGAGACAAGCCAAAACTTCCCACAATGTATGCAATTGCTGCAGAACTTCTAGGCATGAAGCTTGTATACCTTGAGGCTGGTAGCGGTGCGGAAGGTGGAGGAGTACCCCTTGAGATGATTGGTAGTGTGTCTAAATACATCGACATCCCAGTGATCACAGGCGGCGGTTTTAATGATGAGAAATCAGTTGTAGCCGCTATTGAGGCTGGAGCATCTATTGTAGTGCAGGGCACCTATCTGGAGAAACATGTCCAAGTCGATGAAGGGGCTGAGCTTACCAAGATAATCAAGGGACTTAAGAAAGCTGGCGCCAAGAGAGTTTAAATAGTGACAATCTATCTTGACTGAAGACGCCTTGGGAGGATTGCTTTACCTTGTCTTCAAAGACTGAAATGTTGAATGAGCTTCTACTGGACCTTAGCCGAGCCTCTCAAGGGAACGTGGAAGCCAGTGCTGTCATTTCAAAATCACAGGGGCTGACTATCTGCTCTCATTATCCAGAAGGAATTGATGAGAAGAACGTCCCTGACGAAGATGTGATAGCAGGAAGATCCACTCAAATCCAAGAAGCCACAAGAAAGGTGTTCAAGCAGCTCAAACGTGGTGCGCTCGTGAGGATGCTCGTCGAGGGAGAGAATGGGTATGTCATCATTTGTGATGCTGGAGATGATGCTATCCTGACTGTCCTTACGACCAAGCGAGCAAACATAGGTTACATGTTCTTCATGATGACCCGCATAGCGAAGCGTATTGAACGAGTTCTCTCCTAGCTGGTCCATCCGTCACTTTTATCAGGCTTGCTCAGCACGAGCCAACTAGATGGTGATTCCATGGCAGATGACAAACCCTCCGAGAAAATCGAAGATGAAGGGTCTGATGATTCCTGGACCAACTGGCGTCGAGCTGGAGTAGTGGCTCGTGAAGCTCTTGATCTGGCACGACCTATGGTCAAGCCTGGAACACTGGTTATCGACATAATTGACACAGTCGAGAATTACATCCGTGAGAACTCGTCAGGCACATCATTCCCCTGCAATGTAGCCTTGAACAATATTGCCGCACACTATACATCACCACTCAATGACGAAACAGTGATTGAAGAGGGCGATTTGGTCACAGTTGACTGTGGATCCCATGTAGATGGATGTATTGCAGACACTGCATTCACTATAGCACTGAATCCAGACCATGAGTCTCTTGTCAAAGCTTCTGTTGATGCCACTAATGTCGCGATACAGATGATGCGCCCTGGTGCCAAACTCAATACTATTGGTGCACTTATAGAGGACACTATCAAATCTGCAGGATTTGAACCGATAAAACAGCTCTCAGGACATCAGTTGAAAGAATACGAGCTTCATGCTGAAAAGCAAGTGCCCTGTGTGTCCGGCAAGTCTGAAGTGCTTGTGGAAGAAGGTGAGGCATATGCGATTGAAACCTTTGCCAGTACTGGGTCTGGCAATATTACAGACCTTCCTAGACCACTCATATATCAGCTACTTCCGGTCAGAGTCCCTGTCCGATTCAGGGGAACAAAGCAGTTCTTAGGCATTGCCAGAAAAGAATACAAGGAGTTTCCATTTGCCAAACGATGGATCGCTCAACAGATGTCTGCGGCGTCTCTGGAGATGGCTATCAGGGAACTAGAGAAGAATGGTGCTCTCTTTGGTCACAAAATCCTAGCTGAGGAGAAAGGCGAATTTGTGTCTCAACATGAGCATACAGTCATCATCACTGAGCGAGGACATGAGAGGACGACCTAGCCAGACCTTTTGTGCATGTTCAAACAAGTATCGTGATACGTCGAACCATCCTTCGATAAATTCAGAAACGTTAAAAGCTCTTGTTGAGTTAAGAGTCATTGTGGGTTCCGGGAGACTGTCTCTATAACATTGGTCGCTCAGTGAATTCTGGCAGTTTTTCTCCGGTTCCAACGTCTACGGAGGAGAGGTATTGGACCGTATACGTGGTGCTGCCGATAGAAAAAGTGCCGTTTCCGACATGAGCATGGAATCTTTCACTTGTCCTGAGTGCGGTTCTACATCTGTTGTTGAAGACGTTACTCGTGGTGAGAGGGTCTGTGGCGGATGTGGACTTGTACTCTCTGATCATAGGATTGACACAGGTGCGGAATGGAGGGCTTTCAGCTCAGAAGAGAGCGATGCTCGAAGTCGTGTTGGTGCACCTGTGCGATACACCGTTCATGATAAAGGTCTCTCGACAGTTATTGATTGGAGAGATAGAGACACATCAGGAAAGAAACTCAGTCCTACCCGACGTTCAGAGATTTATCGCCTGAGGAAGTGGCAGATACGATCACGAGTTCACAGTTCTATGGATAGGAACTTGGCACAGGCAATGTCTGAACTGGAGCGTCTATCTTCTCAACTAGGCATACCTGGACCAATCCGTGAACTGGCAGCTCTACTGTATCGGAAATCAATCATCCAGAAACTTGTGAGAGGCCGCTCTATTGAGGCTATGGTCGCAGCTACCCTCTATGCGGCATGCAGAATCAGAAAGAAGCCCCGTCCTCTAGATGAGGTGGCAGATGCCTCTCGAGTTGATAAGAAGAAGCTTGGCCAATGCTATCGATTACTTCTTCGAAGCCTTTCTATCAAGATTCCTCTCAGCAACCCTATCGACTATATCTCGCGCTTTGCCTCTCAACTATCATTGTCTAGTCCTGTGCAGCTGAGAACCGTGGAGATTCTCCAGCGAAGTCGAGACATCGGTCTCACAATAGGGCGGGATCCCTTGGGCCTTGCTGCCGCAGCAATCTATGTGGCTTCTATCATGCTTGATGAACGTAGGACACAACGTGAAATAGCAGAGGTCGCACGTGTGACTGAGGTGACTGTCCGGAATCGCTACAAGGAAATCGTGAAGAAACTAGGGATTGACTCCATGACACTTGGATAATAATGAGATTGAACCTAGTATTATTTTATGGTCCAACCTGCAGCGGGTTTGCCTTTTATTGAGTTGATAGATGGTCGCTACCTTCTCCCTGTAACCTCATATGACCAGTCAACCTGGACCATCTCTTCAGGAAAGCCCAGTTTAGACAGTACTTCCTGGATATTTCCTCGATGGTCTCCTTGAAGCTCAATGTGGCCATGCTTTGCAGCACCTCCACAAGCAAGCTTTGCCTTCAATTTGGTTGACAAATCGCTGAGGTCGATGTTCTTGTCGAAACCTTCGACAATCGTGGTCAAACGACCCCATTTTCTACGTTCAACAGACACAGAAATCCTTGCCTCTTCCTGTGCTATCGTTTCACAGACACACAGGTCCTGAGGCAAACCACAATTCGGGCATATTCCGCCTTCGTCGTCGCTCACGCAGCATAGTACTCCTTATTTTTGGCTGTATTTTTTTGCCGGAGGATGATGTACCCCTAGCGCCTTAAAAGTGCTATGAGTAGGTGCAAAAGTTCTGTTGGGTAACAGTAAAGAGCCTTCCAGCTGCATGATGCAGGTCGAATATGTCAGGTCAGGTTCTAATAGTTGATGCTCTTAGCGCAGGCTCGGGTCAGCGAACAAGCTCTCGAGACTCCATTGGGTGTGGACCTCGGTCGGTTGCTGGGGTGTTTGAAAAACATGAGATAAAATGCGCTATACAGAGAGTGGAAGAAATCCTCTCAAGAAGAGGTCTCATGAAACGTTACGAACACCTCGCCGTGAGTGCTATGACGATGGACCTACCTGCAGTCCAGAAGATGGTGAAGAGCTGGAGGCAATACAATCCACGAGGAAGGGTTGTTCTTGGTGGTCCGATTTCAACAGATCCAAAAACAGCTCTTAAAGAAACACGACCAGACCTCGTTGTTATTGGTGAAGGTGAAGCAACTTTAGATGAGCTACTTCGCAATGACTACTTTGACGAAGATATCTCTCTCCCAGATATTCAGGGTATTGCCTTTCTCGAGTCAAATGTTGTTAGGATTAATCCTGCACGAGCACTTCTTTCATCACAAGATCTCACGGAGAGATTCCATCCCTCAACAGCAAGAATCATCGACTACCGTGCTTATCAAGCATGCAAGGTCTATGTTGAGATACTCCGTGGTTGTTCGAATTTCAAGAGAACAAAGTATCCCATTATGGATGGAACAAAATGTACTGAATGCGGAAACTGTGACTCTGATGACTCTGCAACAAGGATGGTGTGTCCTGAAGACATTCCGCCAGGATGTGGCTTTTGTAGTGTTCCTAGTACATGGGGTCCTCCACGCAGTCGGTCTGCTGAGTCCATTGTCCAAGAGGTCAAGGAACTGCTAGACTTGGGGGTTCACAGAGTTGTTCTAGAGGCGCCAGGATTTTTGGACTACATGCGTGGAACAGAGCCATTGACAGACCCCTGTCATCCACCTGCGAACTTGACTGCTATCAAGAATCTCCTTGATAGACTCAACTCACTCCCACAGGTTTCTCATGGGGATGTACATATTGCTATTGAAAACATGAAAGCCTGTCTCTTCACAGAAGAGGTGGCTAAGACTCTGAAGAACTCAATGATATCGAGCTCTCCGAATATCGGCCTAGAAACAGGTTCAGAATACCACATGCAACAGATTGGAAAATGTGGGAGTCCGGACGATGTCATCCGTGCAGTGAGTATTGCTAGAAACCACGGAATGAAACCTTTTGTCTATTTGATCTACGGACTCCCCGGAGAAACAGATGAAACTACTCAACAATCGGTCCAGATGATGCGTTCTGTCAGTGATGCTGGCGCAGAGAGGATAATTCTCTATGGTTTCAGGCCTCTACCGGGTTCAGCATTTGCAGGTTATCCAGAGTCCTCACTTAAGGATGAGCTTGGATTGATTCTAAGGAAGGAGGCGGAGAAGATAAACCGTCAGAAGAAGGAGCAGTATCTTGAGATGGTGGTCCGAGGGATAGCGGCAGAACCATCCCGGACCCATCATGGATTTACAATGGTCTATCCCCTTGAAGAAGGTCCACTCATGACAGTTCCTGGTGGGTTTTCAGCGGGTACGCCTCTCTGTGTAAGAATCAAGAAGGTATTGAGTAGCGGACTTGTTGCGGGTGAAGTTGTGAGTGAACCTTGAAGACCCCCAACGGTCGTAAGAAAAGCTTCATATTGACATGCTCCGCGTCAACCATCAGTGGTTCACCATGGTATATGTCTGTCATAAATGTCACAAAGAAGTAACTCCAGAGGGTCTGAAGACACTACCAGGTGTGAAATGTCCCTATTGTGGCGGAAGAATTCTTTACAAGATACGTCCGCCTGTGGTCAAACGCGTCAAGGGTGTCTAATACCTCTTATTCTCAACCCCATGGACGATAAAGAAGATAAATTGCAATAATGAAAGATGCAAGAAATAAGAAGATCATAAATACTGAGAGTATCTTCACCTTCAAGGACCGCCTCACCATCACTCATCACCTTCGCCAATCAGTATCTGTCCCAGATGAGTAAGACCCTCAATACCCCTTATTTCTCCATCGAATAGGGGAACCTCCGTGAGGTCCATGTCTGAGTACAGCTCTCTTATGTCTAAGAGGTTGGACTGCTGCATTTCATGCCGCTTCGAGCAGAAGGGACATGATGGGTTTGGTGGAACCAGTTGGTTGATAATCACATGAGTTGCTGGGATGTGCCAAGAATTTAAACTTGCCAGAAGTCTTTGAGTTTCAAACACAGCCATTGCCTCGGGTATCATCACAACAACGAACTGAGTTGTGTCTGGATCGGAAAGTTCAATTCTTGCAGCACGAATCTTGTCCTTTGTTTGTTGAATCATCTTCCATGAGTTATCCTCTTGGTCATCGCCACCAAAGAAACCCCGAAGAGCCCCCATCATGGAACTCAGTCTCTGTCTTAGCGTGAGTATTTTTCCAAGCCAACTGTCCAGCAAATCCGGCAGTTCGAGAAGCTTAAGTGTATGGCCAGTGGGAGCGGTGTCAAAGACCACACGATCGTATGAGGAGTCCTCAATAAACTCGAGTATCTTTCCAAAAGCCATGGCTTCATCTGAACCGGGTGGAGCCATTCCTGTCATGTCACCCATGAGACCTGCAGCCATTTGTGCCTCTGGTCCAATCGCTCCATCACCCATGACCTTCTGAAAGTCCTCCATTCCTTTCTCAGTATTTATCTCCATTCCCCATAGGTTGTCAAAACCATTGATGGGAACAACCTCTCCACCTGAAAGGTCTTGATCAAAACTATCACTCAGACTATGAGCAGGGTCGGTTGAGAGTACAAGTGTTCGGAAACCATGTCGGGCTGACAATACTGCCATTGCACCTGCACTACTGGTCTTGCCAACCCCTCCCTTTCCGCCTGAAAGTATGAACTTGACTGTGTCCTTGTAAATGATGTCCCGTAGGGTCATTGACCTGCCTCTGTTGCTCACTCGCTCCGTTGAGGTTTTTAACTCTTCCATCCGCCATAGGTTAAAGAAGCTTGAGGAACAGACGATGGATGACGCAAGCTTCTTGAGGACAACAAGAATACAACAGGATACCCATTGAGGAAAGATGCATGTCATATCCGCAGGTTCGAACCACTGCACTGGAGTTTCCTTCGACAGTATTGAAGCTTCTAGGAATAGAGCCGCCTGAAGGTCTTTATCCTCCGAATGAGGAGCTGTTGCAGAAGTTCACTCCCAAGGCAATCGTCATAGTAATGATTGATAATTTTGGTCTCTTTGAAGCAGTGGTCTACAAACCAGAAGCTCTCATCAAGAACATGGAAGCTTTAGCTCTTCTTGAAACTGATGATCCCTATGCAATCCCACTCATCAGGAGTCTCTTAAAAGGACCGACAAACCATTTCCACCTTGTCAGATATGTCAAGAATCATGGAAAAGCGACCAAGATAATCTGTCGAGAGGAAGATATGCTCAGCTGTGACTTCGATGCCACCTCCACCGTGCGCCCTCGTGATGATATGGCAACCTATATTGAGGCGACAAAGCACATTGTCAAGAGTGAATTCCTGTATCTTCACTTTCTAGATTTTGAGAGCTTGTATGCCCAGTACGGTCATAGAACTCCCCCAAAGACCCTCCTTGAGAAGATTGTTCGGAGGACTGACAACTGGATCAAGGTACTTCTCAGACAGGCACGAGTGGGGACATTGTTTATTGTGGTTGGCAATCATGGTCGACATCCAATACCTCTTGACTATGAAGGCAAGCTTGCAGAGTGGCGAAAAGCCAACGCTCCCATAGCTATCATGTTCCAAAAGAGGCACGAGTGAAACCTATTACGGGATGAATGCTGGGATTCCAAATAAGATTGCCACAATAGCAAGTACCAGGCATAATTTCCAAAAGCTGATTCTTCTTGCCAGTTTCAATAGAAACTCCATAGATATTAGACCTGCCGCAAATACGACTCCTTCTATCAGAATGAGATCCAGAGTCCCAATCCCTGAGGGAAGGGTGTTTCCTGTAAGAATCTCGAGGATAAGAATCCCTATTACAGCTGGGACGCTCATCAAGAAGCTGAATTTCATGGCTGTTTCTTTCTCCACTCTCTGCATTAGTAGTGCAGAGATTGTCACTCCAGACCGACTCAGACCTGGTAGAACTGCCAACCCCTGGATTAATCCGGTTGTTATTGCTTCTCTGTTTTCTACATCTCTCTGTGTGTCTGTGAGGTCCTTCTCAGTATGCCTAGTTGGTAGATATAGGACAATGGCTGTGACCAATAGCAATACACCTACTAACACATTCAGAAGTTCTCCATGCATCGGTGCTAGACTGCTCTTCAGGAAGAAATAGAGGGGCACAGCAGTGATGGCTGTGGCCACTGTAGCAATCAGCAGGAGTCTAAACAGCGCCTTATCCTTTAGACTCAATATTTCAAAAATCAGTCTTGGATATCTGGCAATCACAGCTAGTGCAGTTCCTAGGTGAAGCCACACTACAAGTGACACAATCTCATCAGTAGGGACAGGAGTGAAATTATACAGAAACAGCACAACCTGCCCTTCACTGCTGATTGGAAGCCATTCTACGAATCCCTGGATAAGGGCAACCAATATCTGCCAGAGTTCCACTACTGGTTTCTCCTGCCTTTGTCGTGGTCCAGAAGAATTAAAAAGCTACTCCAACCGACTCCAGCTCATACGGTGCGCATCATGGTTCTTGACAATGGTAGATTCATGAGTTCAGAGCTTGGAAACATCACACAGATGCTGGAAGAGCATTTTCGTGTGGCTCTATCAGCAAACAAGATAGTCGTCAATTCAATCACAGATTGGCTCGAAGGCAAGAAGTCAATTGACAAGGAAGAGTTGGAAAAGATTACTGCCCTTGAAGAGAAGGGCGACGCCCTGAAGCGTACCATCCTAAACGAACTAGCAAAGGCAAATTCTCTGATGCAACGTGAAGATTTACTCAAGCTTGTGCATTACAATGACAAACTGGTCGATGGTGCAGAAATAGCCTGCTACCACCTTGCTGCTGTCGTAGGTCAGTGGACCCCTGATGGTGAATTAAAGGACAGTATCGCCGAGCTGGGTAAGCTGATGATCTCGCAGATTGGTGAACAACGCGAGGCTGTACGATTCCTCTCTATCAACATGGAGGAATCGAAGAAACGTGCTGATGAGATCTGTAGAATCGAAAAGCAGATTGATGTTGTACAGCGAAGTATTGTTGCTCTTCTTTATCCATTGAATATCCCTCTGGCTGTTGTTTTACGATTCCGTGATTGCATCAATATGCTTGAGGATATAGCTAACTTCAGTGAAGATGTTGCAATTGTAATTAGATCCCTCTCATTGACACTAAACACATGATCCGTTCGGTGCACTGAATTGAACGAAACAATCCCTGTCGCAGAAGCAAGGTTAGTTGGCGATAGAGGTATCGTCTGGGACGCAGAGCATGGCATGCGGCTCTACGAGGAAGGCTACTTTGGTCAACCTGTTGGTATTAGAAAACCTAAGAGTTCCGTTTTTGACAAGCCACTAGAACTATCGCTTATCGAGTGTGTCTATCTTACACAGCAGAAACGACTGAGGGTTCGAGGTCATGATGATGATGCTGTTCTGAGCACTGACGACCTTCTTGATTTAGGATCAAACTGGTCTGAAGATTTCAAAGATAGATTCATTGTATATTCACAGCTTCGGGAGCGAGGCTATATTGTGAGACCTGGTCTCAAGTTTGGCACAGATTTTGCTGTATATGAACATGGTCCGGGCAAGGACCATGCCCCCTTTCTTGTACATGTGATTCCTCAAAGGAAAGGAGTGGTTCCTCTTGATATTGTCCGCGCGGGGCGACTAGCAACAAGTGTGAGGAAGAAATTCATTATTGCCACTGTGAAGGCAACTGGTGATGTTGCCTACTACTCATTCGTCTGGCATAGACCCTAACAAAACCTCATGAGTCTATGAGCAAAACAATTAAGTTCGCAATTATATTGACGGTTACAACATCTAGCCCCAGAGGTTATCTTGATGGCTGATAAAGCTGAAAACGCGAAAGCTTTTGGTGTACTATTAGCACAAGCTTGGGAGAACACTCCCTCCTTCATCTGCAGTAATGATGACTATATCTATTGTCTATTCCCATCTGATGAGACTAAATCAAAATGGATTGAAGCATCACTAACGTTTCCTGATGGGTCTCTTGACAAGAAAGAGATTGACTCATCGAAGGCGATAGCTCTTCTCGTAGAGGAGTTGAAGGTTCTTCCAACGTATGGTGCAGATACAATTGTCACAACAAAAGCCCAGCTGGATGAAGTGAGCAGTCGACTGGGCACGCTAACATGAAAAGAATGAATCTAGAACCGGGCAGTTGTCCGATCTATATCTTTGTCATGGGTGGAGCAAAGTCATGTCAGACCCGCTTGTTACCTGTCCTTTCTGTGGTTCGGAAGTGCCTGAAGGACGTTTCTGTAAGATTTGTGGAAAACCACTAGATATAGAGGTGGTGCCCAGGTCTTCTGAAGCGGAACCAGAGTTTGAGGAAGTGAACGAGCAGATTTTACAGTCAGCAGATACCCCGTCGGTGATTCAACCTCATTTTGATGTGATGATTGAAGAGATGGATCAACACTCTGCAATTATACTTCTATCTCGGTCTGAACTTGACGTGGTTGACTTAGAGCTTGATAGCATTATCGAGAAAACCAAGGCAACTAGACAGGCGTTGCAGCTTCAACAGGCTGACAAACAGGTTCTCACTGCTAGAGCTGAAGAATTACGGGATGCATTTGAGAGAACGAAGACTCGTCGAAGAGAACTGTCTGCGGTTTCGTCATCTCTGACTCTTGAAAGGATACTAGACGCTCTAGACAAGGATGAGGAACGGTTGGCTAAACTAGAGACGATTTCAGATACTATTGACAAGGATGTCTACAAGGAACAACGAACAGAAATTCTTCACTCAATTAAAGAGCAACGAGAGAGCTTGAAGTCAGCAATCAAAACTGTGAAGAAATGGGTGAAAGGTATCAAGACGACGCTTAAGAAACTCGATAAGGAGGTCAATAGAGTCGAGGCCAAGTTCAAGATTGGTGACATCTCACGAGACTCATATGACTCGTCGAAAGCACGACTTGAGAGAAGCATCAGGATAGTGGAAGGGGGCCAAGCACGACTGATATCGTTACTCAGGATTGCTGAGAAGAGATGAAGATAAACAGACTCTGGAGCGATTTGACATGGTTAGCAATAATGTAGAATGCACT
>JAEORX010000236.1 GCA_016840685.1 Candidatus Thorarchaeota archaeon | reverse complement strand
AAAAAGAATCTAGACCTCAATGACGCAAATATCATTCTAATACAAGTTCTAGTTTTCAGTTTGGAGGACTATTACTATACCATTGTTCCCATCAACCGCCAGCATTGTCCCATCTTCAATTTGAGTCGCACCACCGACTGATACCACTGCAGGTATTTTATACTCTCTAGCAACAATCGAACAGTGTGACAATAGTCCACCCGACTCGGAAACGACAGCGTTTGCAAGAGAGAATAATGGTGTCCAGCTGACATCAGAATATGGGATTACCAAAACATCTCCTTCCTTAATCTTTCCAAAGTCTCCTACACCACGAACAACCTTTGCAGGTCCCGTGAAGTGTCCACCTGAGGTTCCTACTCCTGTCATTTCCATCCCTATCTTCTGTTGAAGGAGGTTGATAGGAGGTGCATCGCCAAAAATGATCTCAGGCAGGACGAGTTCTCTACATTCTTCCATCTCCAATTTCCGCTGAGTTATTCTTGTTTTTGCCTCATCCTGGTGAAGTTCGCTCTCGATTAGTAACCTGACCTCGCTATATTTCAGATAGAAAATATCATCCCTTTCTTCAATCAATCCAGCACTTTGAAGGAGGTCTGCAAGATGGAGAAAGAATCTCCTAAATTGACTATATCCGAATGTGTAGATTGAGTTCACGAGTTCCCTATACTCTTGATATCGCATGGCTCTTTCATAGATGGTCTTGTAGAAACCTTTCTCGTCGAGTAATCTCATAAGTTTCTGAGTATCATCGGATGTTCTTTCACTATCCTCAGATTGTTGCCTCTTAATCAGGCTGATGACGACACTGGGTGTTTCTCTCCATGAAGGATGTGAAAAGTCATTTCCACTGTCACTAAGATGCCCAAATCGTTCCATGAATTGAATGTATAGCTGACCAAACTCTGAACTCTTAACATCACTTGGGACGTGTTCGTTGTCGATAGCATCAATTGTCTTTTTCATGTTGTCTGGAAGTGCAATATAGGATTCACGTATTTGGCTTAACATGTGTCTAGGATTAGACACTCTGAGCCGCTTTGTTCTAGGTGAGAGATTGAGGTCTTCGGTATTGATATTGCTTCTGGAGAGTATCTGTTTCAATAGCATGTTGTAGAGGTTGTTTAATAACTGTGAAACAATTACCATGTAGGATCCATACTTGTTGAGTCTGAAGAGTTCGTCAATGTAGTTAATGGTTTCTTGGAAATTAAGTGAATTAAGTTCAACTGAGTTGATTAGGTTGTAGTGTTCACCATAATCGAGTAGAAACTTTTCGATTGTTTTTGAAAACATCAACTTCCTAAGAGCAGCAAGTATCATTCTTGGCATATGCACAAAAGTTTTGCTAGATGGTCTGAACATTGGTCTATCTTGTCCTGGCGACTCAATACCAGCAAGTATCTCAAGGGCTTCCCGCGGCATCCCAAGGATTTCGAAGATGTCTCCTATGATTCCCATATTGAAGTATGCACGATAGTAGAACTGCTTTGAGAGCTTGTGGATGTCGATAGAGTCCGCTGCGCTTCCTATAGCTTCCTTGAACAGGTCTTTCCAAGAGCTGTTGATCATTGGTATATTCACAGACCATACAAGAGGTTTGATAAGTCCTGGTAGAAACTCTCGTGAGATTTTGTTGGAGAACAGCATTGTGGAATCGAGTGCTGTTATTGCTCTCAACTGTAACCAGCTTATTCTCTTACCATCATAACACCATTCCAAGTCAAGGGGCGAACCGTATAGGTTTTCCAACTGCTTTGCTTCTTTGATGACTTCCAGAATGACTGAGTCTCGCTCATCTCGTTCTTGAGCCTTCTCTATCCAATCTCCCCATTTATACACCCATCTATCTGGTGTAACTCCCTCCTGAACTAAAGCGTCTCCCAGTCCGTCAACTGATTCTACTACAACTTCATCAAGACCGGTCAGTGGATTCTTGGTGAACACTACGCCTGAATATTCGGGGTCCACCATCTCTTGAATGATGACTCCCATCTTAATCGATTGACTGTTCCTCACATTTTTGATGTAATCCAACTTATTTGCTGATTCAACAGACTTCCAAACACCTTCTATTGCATCAACAATGTCCTTAACTCCCGACACGTTTAGTTGTGTGAAGAATTGGCCTGCGAATGAATAACTTGTAGAGTCTTCAATGCTGGCTGACGATCTGACTGAATACTTCTTGTCCCTCTCTATGTAGTCGTTGAGTTCACCAGCTAATCGTTTAAGAACTGATTTATCACCCTCTTGGTAGATACTGAATGCATCGAACATGCAAACAATTGTGGTGGGCACCTGATACCCGTTCTTTGCTAGAAATGAAAGGTTCCGAGCTTTGTTTCCAACTTTGACAGTCTTTCTAATTTGAGTGAGGTCGATAATGAAATTCTTCATTCCTGCCTTATTATCCCTCACAGGCATTCACCTCATTCATACCTTAGTGCATCTACTGGTTTCAAACGAGAAGCTCGCCATGCTGGATACAAACCAAAGATCGTGCTGACAACGAGTGCAAACAGAATTGAGTTAATGATTAGACTCAATTCAACTACCGGTCTAATGGTCAGTTGACCCACAAAGGTCCCACTCAGCGACTGAGCAATGAAATCCCCGATCCCAAACTCACCAAGAGCCAGTGCAAGAGTCCATCCAAGGATAATGCCGGTTAATGCACCAAGGAAGCCAATGATTAAGGTTTCTGCCAAGAATATCAGGAGAACTGACCGATTCTGCATGCCTATCGATTTCAGGATTCCAATCTCTCTTGTCCTCTCAAGAATCGTCGTAAGCATGATGTTCATAATGCCAACGCCTGCGACAATGAGTGATATCATCGCAACTGCCGCCAGAAACAGTTCGATGGAGGCGATTATCGTAGATATCGCGCTGAGAAGAGCACTTGGAATGACAACCTGAATCTGGTTGCTGAAGAGCTCCTCTATCTCAGCCGCAACTTGAGTGATAATCTCTTCATCATCTGTATCAAGCTGAACAAGAATGATGTCTACTACCGAGGTTTCAAAGAAGGTTTCTGCCTGCTCGAGTGGAATAAAAACGGATGAGTCAGTGGGACCACCAATGCTTATTGCTCCTATTTGCCCAAGTATTGCGTCTATTGTTGCATTATAGCTCTTTGTTTCGATGAATGTTCCATTCCG
>JAEORX010000060.1 GCA_016840685.1 Candidatus Thorarchaeota archaeon | reverse complement strand
AGAGGGAGAAATCTTCAAAGATCTTAGAGAGCACAAAGTCCAGAAAAGCATCAGAGAATGGAAGGTTTGAAAGTGACAAATAAAGACCTTAAAGCCTTTGTTCGAAACTGGATCAGACAGAATGAGGACCGATTGATTGAATTGATTCAAGACTTGGTTAAAATACCGAGCGTATCAGGCGAGGAGTTCAACATACAGGAATTCGTTTACGATGTTTTCAAAAACATGAAGCTCAAACCTGAGATGATTATTCCAGATTTGAAAATCCTCCAAAGAGATGTAGATTATTTTAAAACTACTTCATTTTCGCGATTAGGGTATAAAAACAGACCAAATGTGGTTGCAACTCTTAAAGGGGCGGGAGGTGGAAAATCAATCTGCCTCACTGGTCATGTTGATGTAGTAAGCCCCGAACCTCTTGAAGATTGGACAAGAAACCCTTGGGGGGGTGAAATCGAGGATGACCTTCTTTATGGAAGGGGATCTGGTGATATGAAAGCTGGAATTGCAGCGATGTTCATTGCTGTTCAAGCACTTCAGCAACTAGATATTCAATTAAAGGGCGACATCCAACTTGAAACTACAATCGAAGAAGAGGATGGTGGTGTGGGAGGTAACCTTTTCCTTCGCCTTGTTCGTCCAAAAGTTGATGCCGCAATCAATCCAGAGCCGACATATCACAACCTTGGGGTTGCCAGTGGGGGAGTTATGTATTTCCGCGTTATAATTAAAGGAGTACCTGCACATGCAGCAACTGCTCATTTTGGTGTGAATGCCATAGAGAAAATGATGTTGGTTGTCAAGGCTCTTCAAGACCTTAATAAGAGGAGACAGGCAGCTATCAGTTTCAACATAGTTGAAGAAGCTGATCCGCGGATGAAAGGGCATGCGACAACAATCAACATAGGAACAATATCATCAGGTGACTGGCCTTCGACAGTACCTGCTAAGGCAATACTTGAAACACGGGTAGGTTGGCCACCTGGAGAATCAAGAGAGGAAGTTCAGAAGCAGGTGGAAGATGCAGTTATGTCTGCGAGTAAAGGGGATCAATGGCTCTTAAAAAATCGACCTATAGTTGAATGGTTTGGGTGGTATGCTAGGCCACATCTACTTAATCTTGAAGATGAATTTGTACTTCTCATGAAGAAGAACATAACTGAGGTCGTTGGGGAACAACCAAAATTTGCTGGAGGATCTGCGGGATTAGACACTCGGTTTTTTGCACATCGTGGAACTCCAGCAGTGACGTTTGGTCCTCATGTACAGAGAATTCATTCGTTTGACGAATGCGTTAGTATTCGATCTACCATAAAGGTTGCAGAAACAATATCATCAACACTCATTGATTGGTGCGAAGTTTCTCGTTAGAAAACAATACACGCCAACCTAAATGCTAGAATTCCAAAAATCAGATCTATTTGAACATACTCAACGAATTCATCATCCGGAAGCATTATACACCAAATGGGTTGCAGAAGTTTAAATTCATCAGATGGAGAAGCAGAAATGTTTGATGAAAAAGGATTAGCGAGAAATACCGTTCTAGAACATGCTTAATATCAGGTCTGGTAGATACAAGCGATATCCATTATTCCATCGCATATCAGGTCATAAACCAACAAACACCTTGTCCATCTTCTCAATTACATCCTTTGCCTGTTCCTCAGAAATAACAAGAGGTGGTTGAAGCCGAAGAACATTCTTGAAAATACCACCAAGACCAATTATTACTCCCTCATTTTTAAGGTGATCAACAAATCGTTTTGTTTCCTCTTTAGCTGGTTCTTTTGATCTTTGGTCTTTAACAAGTTCAATACCTATCATCAAACCTTTTCCTCTAACGTCACCAATGAGGTTTCTCTCTTTTTGCATATCTTCAAGACCATCCATGAAAACCGCCCCAATTTTAGCGGAATTTTCAACAAGACCCGAATTTTGAATATATTCGATATTCGCCAATGATATTGCACTTGTAACTGGATTCCCTCCGTATGTTGAAAAGAAATCTCCTGACTCAATCTTTGAAGCTATCTCATCAGTACAAATACAAGCACCAATTGGTATTCCGCCCCCCATTCCTTTAGCCATTGTCATTATGTCAGGTTTCAAGCCCCAATGCTCAGATGCCAGTAGCTTCCCAGTTCTCCCAAATCCAGTTTGCACCTCATCCAAAATGAATGGGATTTCACGCTTTTTCAGTATTCTAACTATCTGAGTGAAGTATGAATCAGGTGGAACGATGATACCACCTTCACCTAGAATTGGTTCCATGATGAATGCTTCAACATCACCAGAGGTATGTCTATCAATCACTTCCTCAAGGCGGTTTGCGGCAACATCTCCGCAATCATCCTCTGAATCTTTTGATCTATAGCTGTATGGTACAGGAGCATGTTTCACTCCAGGTGCATTTGAGTATGATCCAAATCCCTTCTTGTAGGAGGCGTTGGCAGTAAGACTGAAAGAATAACCAAGACGTCCATGAAAAGCACACTCAAGACTGATCAAAGCTCCACCAGTATGACCCTTAGAATATGCATACTTCTTAGTAAGCTTAACTGCATTCTCCACTGCTTCAGTACCTGAATTACAGAGGAAGGTCTTAGTGAGGTTCTCTGGAGTGATCTCTGAGAGCTTTTGAGCGAGTTCGATTTGAGGAATTGTGAAGAACCTCCCTGAAACATGGAATAGCTTTTTCATTTGTTGTATTCCTGCTTCCACAAGAATGTCTGGGGAATGTCCTGCATTTGTGGTAGCAATACCTGCAAAACAGTCAATGTACTCATTTCCTTCAATGTCTTTGAGAATTGCACCCTTCCCCTCAACAATCACGATAGGGACTCTTGCATAACCTTGTTGGTAGTATTTCTTATCCAATTCAAAAATCTCTTCAGATTTGGTCATAACATCCTCTCCATCTTTGAATATTGAACTTGGTGAAATCGAACTTTTGCAATGAAAGATATGATTTCACGACACATTTGAAATGATGTGAAATTTCCTCCAATAAATTCATCTCAATATTAAAAAAAATCTCAAACCTGCATATATTTTTTGTCTATAAGTACAAAATCTTATAATATGAAAATCCAACATGTGTAATAATGAATCCGAAAGATTTACCTGTTGAATGTTCATTTCTTGACATTCATTATTATAATAGGATAATCTCTAATGTAACTGAATCTGAATTAAATATGACAGATGATGGTTAGGAGCATCCATAATAGGAATGATTAGGAGGTATATGCGCTTGGTTAATAAGCTACAATTTGATGATCTTGATATCGCAATTCTTCGTGAATTGCAAATTGATTGCAGAATATCTCTTCATGAAATCGCTGATAAAGTAAAAGCCCCAACATCAACCGTTCATTATAGAGTGAAGCGTCTGGAGAAAGATGGGGTTATTGATGGATACTATGCCAGAATAAATCCAGAGAAATTAGAATTAGATTATCTTACAATTATTGAAATACGAGCTAATTATGGACCAGGTTACCATGACCGCATCGGGAAAGAACTTAGCGAAATCCCAGGTGTCTGGGCAGTCTATTTCATTTTGGGCGATACTGACTTCCTTGTGCTTACTAGATCGAAGGATAAAACAGAGTATTTGAAACTGCTAGATACCTTGATGGCAACAAAAGGCGTTGAGAGGACATCAACACGTGTTGTTGGCCGGGTGATTAAAGAAAATCCAAAATTGGATATTTAAGAACTATCAATCAGGGATATTGTTTCAAGATTCTTGTTTATTCTATCGACCAAATCAACAAGCATTTGACTCAACTCAGGCAGGAATGTAACTTTCATAGCTGATTTTGATAGAAACTTCGATATAGTATCCTCAATTTGCTTTGAAGTTGCAATTACACTAGCAGCATTCAGCGAGTCGCTAATTTCAAGAATGTAATCATCGCTCTCAAAACCATGAATTGGCTCGAGAATCATCTCTGTGACATTCTCTTTCCTCATCCGGTTCAAGGTCTTTATTATCTTCTGGTGTTGTCTTCGAATAGCTAAGAATGCTTCTTTTTTATTCGAATCAAGATTATCATTAAGAACGCTTTCATAGAACTCATTTGATTTCGTTTCAAGTTCTAGTGCATAGCTCAATATTGCACCAGCAGTTCCAAGATTCATCTATCAATCCCCTTGACTAGAACCATCTGGTAATTACCACCTTTGACTCCGTGAAGAACCTGATTGCATCCTCACCCTGACCATGAAGAGTTCCAAAGAATGAGTCCTTCATTCCTGAAAAAGGAAAATGTGCCACAGGTGCAACAATTCCAACATTAATGCCAACATTGCCAGCTTGAACCCTATACTGAAACTCACGAGACCATTTTCCACTACTAGTGAAGATTGAAGATGCATTGCCATAGGGATTAGCATGGATGATGTCAATAGCCTCATCAAATCCCTTTACATTCATAATTGACATCACAGGACCAAATATTTCCTCTTTAGCAATGGTCATCTCAGGAGTGACATTATCAAAGATTGTAGGTCCTATAAAGAATCCATCGGGATACCTTTCGACTTCAATGCTACGACCATCAAGTACAAGCGTGGCACCTTCTTTAACACCTTGGTCAATATACCATTCAACTCTCTCTTTTGCCTTTGCTGATATCACTGGGCCCATTTGGATTCCCTCGTCGAGACCATTTCCAACCTTAATCATGCGAGCCATCTCAACCAATTGTTTCATGAGCGGCTCATGGATTTCCTCAAATACAAGGATGACAGATCCAGCAAGACAACGTTCACCCGCACAACCATAGCAAGAGGTCATGAGCGCGGATGCAGTTCTTTCGAGGTCAGCATCTGGCATGACAAGGAGGAAGTTCTTAGCGCCCCCTTGGACTTGTGCACGTTTCCCACTCTTTGAAGCCCGTTCATATACCAGTTTTCCAACCGGGGTTGAACCTACAAAAGACACACCCTTTGTATCTGGACTATCAAGCAGTACATTTGCTACTTCAACATCGCCATGGACAAGATTTACAACGCCTGGAGGGAAGTCTAGCTCATCAAAGAGCTCGAACAGCTTAACTTGGCTAATCGGTGTTTGCGGTGAAGGTTTGACGATGTAAGTGTTACCAACTGCAACAGCAAAAGGGAGAAACCAGAGAGGGACCATGTTAGGAAAGTTAAATGGAGCAAGTGCGAAGAAGACACCCAGTGGTTGTCTAATCAACATTTCATCGATGCCAATAGCTATGTCCTCCGAATTTACTCCCATCATAAGCGACGGGATACCTGTAGAAACCTCAACGCATTCAATACCTCTACGAACCTCTCCTCGAGCTTCGTCAATTGTCTTTCCATTCTCTTTTACAATCCATTGAGCGAGTGATTCAAAATTTTCTTCCATCAAGTTTTTCAAATCAAAGAAATAACGAGCTCTCGAAACGGGTATGGTCACCCTCCATCTCTCAAACGCGTTATTTGCCGATTCAATAGCGCTATTGGTTTCATCAGCAGTACTCATAGGAACTTTGGCAATGATTTCCCCTGTCGCAGGATTCACCACATCACGTAATTCTTTGGATTCCGAATCACACCAATCACCATCAATGTAGTTCTTCAAAACTGGTACATCAGTCAATATGTTTG
This sequence comes from Candidatus Thorarchaeota archaeon, assembly GCA_016840685.1. GTDB lineage: Archaea > Asgardarchaeota > Thorarchaeia > Thorarchaeales > Thorarchaeaceae > SMTZ1-45. The sequence continues at coordinate 10,594 of JAEORX010000060.1, read as the reverse complement.
TCCCACACCCCATCTATATTAGACATGTTACGAAAATCATGATATGAATGTGTTAAATATCCAACTTTTTAAGTGTTCTGTCCAATGATATACAACTGTAAATATATATCGGGCGTTATTCAACAAGAATACATGTCAAAACCATTCAATGTCGTGCAGTTTGGATTTGGTTCCCTTGGAAAATCTATTGCTATGGCCATAATTAACCGTAGCAACCTGCATCTGGTCGGTCTCATTGATATTGATCCAGAGTATGTCGGAAAGAATGTAGAAGACGTCCTCTCGATTTCAGGTGATACAAAGACTAAGATCTACCCAAATCTGGACTCGCTCCTTAAAGTAGTAAAGAGTCCCATCGATGTATCTGTAATTGCTACATCATCCTCACTCAAGGTAGTGAAACCAAGTATCATTGAGAGCATGAGAGCAGGTATGAATGTTATATCAATCTGTGAGGAACTCTCATTCCCATTCAATCGCCATCCCAAACTATCCGTAGAGCTTGATAGCAAGGCAAAGGAACTGAACAAGACTGTACTTGGTACAGGCATAAATCCTGGGTATCTGATGGACCTGCTTCCAATAGTACTGACTGCTCCGTGTCAGACAGTGGAAACCATCACTGTCACTCGGCACATGAACTCAAGTCATAGACGCTTCTCATTCCAGAAGAAAATTGGCACAGGGATGACTCAGAATGAATTCCGTAAGAATATAGACGAGGGGCATATCACCGGACATGTAGGCTTGGTAGAGTCAATAAGGATGATAGACTCTGCACTGAATCTTGGACTTGACAAAATCGAGGAGCTGCCTCCAGAGGCAGTGGTGGCAGATGAGGCCATCGCAAACTCTTTCGCCACAATCAAAAAAGGCAATGTCCTGGGTCTCAAGAGTACAGGACTGGGTAAAAAGAATGGCAAGACCGTAGTGAGGCTTGACTTTCTTGCATATGCAGAGGCAGACCCGCAATATGATGAAATTGTTATAGAAGGGCTTCCAAAGATACATCAGAGAATCGAGGGCGGTGTGCAGGGTGATTACTCGACGATTGCCATGATTCTCAATCTCATACCAATGCTAGGTTCAACAGGTCCAGGTCTAGTGACAATGAAGGATATTCCAGTTCCTCGAAACACAGAAAGAATATTCAAAAACTAGAGTCAATGAGGGATTCTGATGGAACATTACAAGGCATCAACAACGAAGTCGAGAGCACTCTGGGAACGAGCAATCAAGTTGTTTCCAGGAGGAGTGAGTCACAACATAAGGCAGTTTGGACTCCCAGCAGCTGGTGCATACCCTCCCTACATCACTCATGGTGAAGGTGCACACATCTGGGATGTTGATGGCAATGAGTATATCGATTGGTGGACCACGCACTACTCACAGATACTAGGTCACAACAACCCTAGGGTAAAAACGGCTATAACAAATCAGCTAGAGTCGGGCATTCAATATGGCGCACCAAATGAGCCTCAAGTGCAATATGGGGAGAAACTACAACGGGCTGTGCCGCTTCTTGAAAAGATGAGGTTCACAGCGACTGGAGCAGAGTCCACAACATATTCAGTCCGCCTCTCCAGATTATTCACAGGAAAGAAGCTCATTGGCAAGTCCCTGGGAGGCTGGCATGGGGGCAACGATGCACTCACATTCCATTTGAACTATCCATACACGGATGATCCATTCTATGATGGTGTTTCATTCGATTATAATGATCGAGAGAGTTTTGACCAGATGCTCAAGAAATATGGAAAAGAGCTTGCTGCAGTTATAGTCGAACCAATGATTGGAGCAGGAGGCGCTATCGCTCCACAGCCAGGCTTTCTGAACTACCTTCGAGAGGAAACTGAGTCTCGTGACATCCTCTTGATTTTCGACGAGATAATCACTGGTTTTAGATTCCGGTATGGAACAGCAGGTGATGGAGTCTTCGGAGTCAAGCCTGATCTCCTGACCTTGGGAAAGGCTGCTGCAGGAGGTATGCCCCTAGGAGTCTATGGAGGGCGAGAAGATATCATGGCACTTGCAGCTCCTAGGGCAAAGGGTGGGAGATGGGTCGGAGGTGGCACATTCTCCAGTCATCCATTGACAATGGTAGCAGGTCTCGCAGTTCTCAACCAGCTCGAACAGAAGAAGAAGGAATATCCAAAACTATCACAGAAGGGTGAAGACTTCCTGACTCGTCTAAATGAGATGCTTTCGATTATGAAAGTGCCAATTCTTGGTATTGGATATGGTTCATTCATTTGTGTGAACTGCCTATCCCATGTACCAGATGAACCTATCATCACTCCAGGAACCCTTGGTGCCTTGTTTGATGCCCAACAACAAAATATCATGCAAAGCTATCTGATGCAGGAGCACATCTTTGGTTACCACGGGCTGGGAGCATTGTCTTTTGCCCATGATGACCAAGATATCGAATTGACTCTAGAGAGAATACAGCGAGTAGCTGAGAAACTTGGGAAATCCAAAGCCGCAAAATAAGATGGCAGGGGCTCCTTTCAAAAATTGTTCGACTCAATAACATTATATCATTGACATTCTGATGGGGTATAAAGAGATGCAATCTTCCTCGAATCTGCTTCTAGGAAGCGCTATTAGCCTCTTGGTTTCATTTCTTTGGGCTGTTGAAATCAATGTGTACAAATCGCAGAGCGAAGTGGCAACCCCACTTGCAATCTCAACCCTGAAGATGTGGCTGTCATTTGTGTTTATGACGATTCTAATGTTTCTCATGTATAGAGTGGCCACATTCTCAGTCCCGATAGAATCGATGGTATATCTTGTGGCATCTGTAACACTTGGTCTTATTATTGGCGATATTGCTTTCCTGACTTCTCAAGACCGGATTGGGGTTTCATATGCGTATCCGATTACCAGTACCTACCCCATCATGACATATATCATTGCTATCTACGTCTTGACTGAAGAGCTCCTATTAACCCGACTTATTGGTATCATATTGGCTGTAGTAGGTGTGATATTGATATCAAGAGAACAGAGTTCGAATCAGAAAGTTGATTCGATAGATACCTTTGACAAAGCGGGAATTGCACTTGCACTCTTTGCAGCACTGTGTTGGGCACTAGGTAGTATATTTCTCCAACTTGGAGTCACTGATGTGGATCCAATAGATGCGAACTTTGTGAGAATGGCTTTCGGTTTTGGAATCATTACACCTTTGTTTCTCGCATCTATCCGAAATGGGTCTCCTAGACCAACAAGACGGGCTGCTAAGATGGTTCTTGTTGCAGCCTTCTTCGGTATGGCTTTGGGATCGCTGCTCTATACCTATGCTGTAAAGTTGATTGGTGCTTCTATCACTGCTGTGTTGGGTTCAGTCTCACCTTTGTTTGCTCTACCCATCTCGATTTTCTTTCTGAAAGAGAGCTATTCGCACAAGTCTATCCTGGGAGCTCTCTTAACAGTACTAGGTGTCATTCTTGTCGTGGTAATAGTATAGACCTCAGATCCAGGCTCTTTTCCTGAAGTACATCACAAGAACCGCTGTGACTGCAAGCATAGCTACAAGAAATATTGGATAACCAAAGTTGCCAAGTACCTCAATTTCAGGGATGTATTTCCAATTCATGCCATAGATGCTTGCCATTAAGGTGAGAGGGATGACTATCGTAGAAACGACTGTGAGTACCTTCATGACCTCGTTCATTTTATTGCTAACACTTGAGAGATAGATGTCAAGCATTCCAGTGATTGACTCTCTATAGGTCTCCACATGGTCAGTCACACGAATCACATGGTCATAGAGGTCTCGAAGAAAGACTTGTGTTTCCTGTTTGACATATGCAGAGGCATCTCTCATCAGCTTCAATACAACTTCCCGTAATGGCCAGATATGTCTACGAAATGACAGAAGATTCCGTTTTATCTTGTAAATCCTATTCAGTATGTCACTTGTGGCATACTCAATCAATTCATCCTCCAAATCCTCGATCATATCTCCAATTCGTTCAAGCACTGCAAAATACTCGTCAACAAGAAGGTCGAGAATCACGTAAGCCAAATAATCAGGTCCTGCTGAACGAATACTACTGCTTGGGTGTCTTGCCCGATCTCGAATGGCATCAAAAACATCATCTGGAGACTCTTGAAAGGACAGAACAAAATTCTTACCAAAGACAATAGACATCTGCTCAGATTGGAGCTCCCCATCTTGTTTCTTGTAGTCGTAACGACGTAGTACAATATAGACACTCTTTGGCATTGCTTCGAATTTTGGTCGTTGACCGACACTTGGAATGTCCTCGACTACAAGGGGATGTAATTCGTAGAAATCGCATACCTTCTTCACAAGTTCAACATCATGCACTCCGCGTACATGTACCCACTTTGTAGCCGCGGGGTCTAATGGTGGGCTGCAATCATCTATAGAGTCAGCAATGTATTCTCTCATTTGACCATCTGCGAACTCCATGATGCTAATCGTTACTTTCTCTGTGCGATCAATTCCGGTATGCACAACAGTTCCCGGAGGAAGACCAACTTTCTCTGCCATATCCTCTTGGCTCATCAGGACCGACCAGTTTAACTCTTTGAAAGTGATTATTAGAAAGTGAGGATTACATAATTGGATTTTCAACTTTCTAGATTGTCGCTGTTTTGGTTCTGTTTCTCTCGATAACGCCAGAAGGTTTTGATGCCTTCTCTTACATTGTTATGATTACGAGGTTTGCCTTCGCTATCAAGACAGAAGATGCAATAGTATTTCTCATCAACTTCCAGCAGAGTCATCTCACTATCTTCTCGTGCTGTGCCACATGAATGGCATTTCTTCATTGCGAACGTCCCACTACTATTCTACAGAACGTAATAATAAGCAGAATCATCAACGCAGGTATTACTTCAGCACTGCATCGCCATATTACGTGAAACGTTTGAGTATTAAGCCAACGATTTAGTGACTTATTCAATTGAGGTTCAAGAAAATGAAGCCAGCAAGGTCTGAAATTATTAGGAGGATCCTGCTGGAGCTCAATGGAAGACCCTCATCGATTTACGACATACTATATTCTCTATCCGGTTATGCAGATCCAAGGAGAACACGACTACCAAAATTGCTGAAGGCAATGGAGGACAATGGATTAGTTGTTAGCGCACTTCAACCGGGACCGTTGGGTCCGTATAGAAGGATGTATGAGATTGGCCCCGAAGCGGAATCTCATCTGCGCGAGAGTCTCAAGAGTAGTATTGAAACCATTCTACACTTCTATGATGTATATCGACGTGAAAACCCTCAGAAAATGTACGATTTCACAGAGTTTGAACATCCGCGTAAAACCAAAGGGCGGATTCTATATGCGGCTTTTCCACACCTCAAGACCATTGACCTCGATAGAATCAGAGAGCTAAGTCTCACATCAGATAATTCAAGCATCTCAGTTGTTGGACCTGACTTGATACTAAGAAAGACAGGAATAAACTATGATGTCGTAGGTAATGAAATCACCGCTATATCTGCAGATAGCAAAACGTTCTCGGAGATACATCTTCATGGAGTTCCTGAGAAAGAAATACTCCCAGAAGCTCTTATTGAGTGCAAGAGAGTCCTCATGAGGAAAGGTCTTCTCAGAATGCATGCCTCTTTTGCATTCTTCAATGAGCCTCAAAAACCAACAATTGAGGAGTTCATCAGGATTACCTCTTGTGAGCTTTTCCCTGAACTTGGTGTTGTGGAAGGCGAACAGCTCGGTAATGTCATTGCACACTACTTTCCAAACATGAAGATCTATGAAACGAGCCTTGGAGAAGTGATTTTCGAGGCAACAAAAGCCTGAGGAGTGGACAATCACTACATGGGAAAAGAGATATGGGGACATGCTCTGCGTGCGTCCTGTGATGTGATTGGGACATGTCGCAGATGAAGGACAAGTTAATCGACTTAATCATGAGAGAAAATGTCAGTGCAATCGAAACCATGGCAAACGAGCTAGAAACAACATCTGAAGAGGTCATTGAGATTCTAAGTAAATTGGTTGAATCAGGAGATCTCAGTGGCTTGTTGACAGAAGATTGTACGCGGTTCTATAAGAGCACAGTGAAGTTATCTGGTGCACCAAAAATTGAGAGAGAAGAAAAACCGCCAAGCTTCATGACCTTCAATACCAAGCCAGCGATAGCTATAGCTAGTGTTGGATTCCTTTTGATTGCTGCAGGTGTCATAGTAAATGCATTTGCAGCCGATATTATTGAGCAGAATTTCGCCGCAGTTCTGATTCTCTTTGGTTTGATAATCGCAATGTCGGGTCTATATTGCTTCTCTCAGCGTAAAACACCTGCATAGAGAGGATGGTTTTATAGGACTCCTTAAGTAGTAGCTTGAAAGCGACGCATCAGCGGAAGGACAAACAATGCAAGAACTCGTGATGGAAGCAATCCTGATTGCAGTATATGCTATTGGAGTTGGGACAATATCCTCTATGGTTGGTATTGGCGGGGGGATCTTCAATACACCACTTCTGATGATTGTTTTCCTTCTTAGCGAACAATTTGCACCGGCAACTTCACTTGTTGCTGCATTGTTTCTTGCCGTGGCTAGTAGCATTGCATACTGGCGACAAAACCCTCAACCAATTATCGTGAAAGCAGGTTTCTTTCTAGCTATCACAACTGTTCCTGGGTCATTGATTGGTGTTGCTCTCAGGACATTGATTGAGAGTCCATACATCTTACGACTCATCTTTGGCCTTTCACTCATGCCAGTTGCAATCAAGATGCTGTTTGCCGTCAGACGAGAAAAGGGGGATATTTGTTCTGAATTGGCGAGCTACAATATGTCAGATCTGACAGACAAGAAACTGGTAATTTCTCTGCTTGGAGGATTCATTGGTGGTCTATCAGCTGGGTTGCTTGGGATTGGTGGCGGAGCTGTCATTGTGCCTGTGCTTTCCATCTTGATGGGGCTACCAATGCATGCGGCTATTGCAACATCAATGTTCACAATGATCTTCACTGCAGGGGCAGGCACTGCGATGAACTATGTCAGTGGCTACATCAATCCGTTCTATGCCATTTCACTTGGTGTTGGAATGCTCCTTGGCGCACAGATTGGCTCAAGACTCGCTTGCAAGGTAAATTCAGTTCAATTGAAGAGAATCTTTGGTGTCATTCTGGTATTCCCACTTGTTAAGATGATGATGCTCGGACAGATGTGGTTAGACCCAATGGACACTAACGTACTCGCTTCAACAATCGGTGACATAATCATATGGTTGATAATAGTTGTTCCAGTTGGTTTCTTGAGACTCTACCAACTTCGAAAACAGTCACTAATGACCACGGAAAAATTGGAATCTTGTGATTTACCTGAACATAGGTAGTGAAGGTTAAAGCAAGTTGATACTTAATAGGGCGTCTGCATATCAAACAGGACTAGAATATTAGCCAGAGGTATTGAATATGGTGAAGTACAATCTGGATGATAAAGTTGTGATTATTACAGGAGCATCTGCAGGCTTGGGCGAGCAGTTCGCTCATGCCTTTGCAGAGGCAGGCGCTCATGTCGTGCTCGGAGCCAGACGACTAGACTTGTTGAGGAAAGTTGCTGATGATGTGTCTGGAAAATACGGTATCAAGGCATTCCCTATTAAGACTGATGTCTCGCAGGAAAAGGAAATCATCAACTTGGTAAATACAGCTGTGAAAGAACTAGGGACAATTGATGTGCTAGTCAACAATGCAGGGATGTATATCGTCAAACCACTCATAGAGCAGACACTAAAGGACTGGAACACGGTCATGGACGTCAATTTGACCTCAGCTTTTCTGGCTACAAGAGAGGTGGCGAAGGTAATGATTCAGAAAAAGAGCGGTTCAGTCATCAATATCTCATCAACCTTTGGTTTTGGTGGGACTGAATTCACAGAGATCAGTTACTATGTATCCAAGGGTGGTTTAGTGACTATGACGAAAGCTCTAGCTGTAGAACTTGGAAAGTATAACATTAGGGTGAATGCTATCGCACCAGGGTTTTTCCCAACAGCAATGTCGATAGGTGCGATAACGGATAAGGCAATCAGTAATCGTTTAATTAGACCAAGAACTGCTCTCCCAATGTTTGCAGAAAACGAATGGATTCGAGGTGCAGCCTGCTTCCTGGCGAGTGATGATGCCAGATACATAACAGGTCACACACTAGCCGTCGATGGTGGTTGGCTAGCCTACTGAGAGAATTTAGAAAAAGAAGAAGGAAGGCAGGTATGACCTGCCCTTCCGGATTTCTGTTTAGTCTTCCCAATCCATTGCTTCAAAGTCTCTGTATTTCTTCCACTGTGCGCCGCCGCTTATTGCAGCTATGATCAACAGTGAAACCAAGAACACAGCAAAGTTCTGGTATGCATTGAAATCACCTGCAAAGAACCAGAACCAGACTGCCAGTAAGATGACCCAAGCAAAGGCCAAGCCAATTGCCCACCAGTTCTCAGGTCCCTCGCCTCGGCGTCGTGCCCATGGTAACCACATCCCCCCAAGGATTGCTGCAAAAACTGCGAATGATATCAGGGTTATAGCAACATTCTGGTTTCCTGTGAGAGCATAGAGGGGATTTCCTGCAAAGAACCAAAGCCAAATCACAATGAAGAGGAGCCAGATGAGAAATCCAGCCATTGACCCTTTCGCTCGGAAAGCTAATCCCGGAGCATCAGTTTCGATACCCACACTAATCTCGAAACCCCAAGGAGCAATAACAACACAGATCATGATCAAGAATGAAGCCAGGATGATAGCCATATTCTGATATGCATCGATAGGATAGATGAGTGCAAAGTTATTGGAAAAGGGTAGCCACAGGACCATAAAGGTCAACCATCCAATCCCACCAAGTGCACTGATTCGAGCACCTCTACCCTCCCCTGCCGAGGGAACCCAAAGTATTACGTTAACAGCACCAATAATCAACAGAGAAGCAAGTCCAATCCCTATGTTTTCATAGATTCCAAAGCCTCCAGAGAACACAAGTATCCAAATAACTAGAAAGATGAACCACACAACGGCACTAACTGCACTAGTCCGTGCTTTCCATCCTTCATCTAACGGAATCCACATAATGGCATTTACTGCGAGTGCGACTAAAAGAGCTACAAGTACTGCAGCTATGTTCTGAAAGATATCATAGTTCCCAGCAAAAAGGAACAGCCAGATTATTGTAAAGCCCATCCATGCAATCATGCTTCCTATAGAGCTATACTCCTGCAGCTTCGTCCTTTGACGTCTAGTTCTACTCCTTCGTCTACGATGTTCAATCTCGACCTCAATTTCATCCTCCACATCCTCGACATCATCAATGTCATCATCAGGTGGTGGAGTTACATCTTCATCAGTTGGTTTCATTTATTTGAGCCTCAAAATCCAACGCCTTGACTTTTATCAGCGGCATGCTCATTTAAGCCGTTTGCGTTGTGTCTTTCTACTTAGAATCACGCAATTCTGGTATATAAAGAAGTGTCACAAAATAGGGTCACAACATGTTACTATGTAAATATGACTGGTCAGGATAACAATAGTTTAACTTTTATTTAATTGTTTGTTACATCTGAAACTCGGAGAGGAATTCGATGCCAGATGAAGAAAGGATGACTCTGAAAGAATTTCATAGAAAAATAGCAGCTCAAACGAATAATGGGATATGGCCAACTCTTGACAAAGAAAATCCAACAGCAGAGGAGCTGGAGGAAGCCATGCATATGGCTCATACCGCACGATATCACTGGAGCAAAGTTGGGACCGTCGTGAATGCAGTAAGAGCTGAATACATGCTTGCAAGAATATACGCGCACATGAAAAGAAGCGAACCTGCGCTGTTTCACGCAAACAGGGGTTTCGAGCTTGCCAAAGAAGCAGAGAAGACTGATGAGAATTGGAAGGACTGGGATATGCCATTCATTTACGAGGCTCTTGCTCGGGCACACGCAGTAAGCGGCAATAAGAATGAGTGTATAAAATACAGCGAGATGGCCCAGAAAGCAATTGATATAATATCTGCGAAGGAAGACCAGGAGATCTGTCAAGGCGAGCTTGACAAGGTCGAATGCTGAGCTCCAGAACAACTAAACAGACCAAAAAGCTATATGTGCAGGAGAAAGACCTCTCCATTCGGAGCTGCAGGCTTTGAGTATGAGGATGCCCGTCTTCAAGACAGTGCTCATAGGTGAAGGGGGTGTCGGGAAGACCAGCCTTGCAGTCAGATACACTGAAGACCGTTTTGACCAGAAGATGAAGATGACCATAGGGGTCAATTTTGCTACGAAAAAGGTCAGAGTTCGAGGCACAGAGATCACACTATTGATTTGGGATCTTGGGGGTCAACCGAGGTTCCAAGATGTGATATCTGACTACTTCATTGGCTCAAGGTTGGGCATTGCTGTCTATGATGTGAATCGAGTCTTTACGCTTCATAGACTTAGGAACTGGATCACGAGACTCCGGACAGCTGTACCAGGTTGTGAGGTGTTTCTGGTTGGTAACAAGATTGATGAGCGCATCCCTGATATGGGAGTCACAGTGGAAGATGCTCAGGAGTTTGCGGAAGAGTTCAATTCTCGAATCTTCGAGGTGTCTGCAAAGTCAGGCG
>JAEORX010000235.1 GCA_016840685.1 Candidatus Thorarchaeota archaeon | reverse complement strand
TGGTCGTGATACCGGGGTCTAGACCGTCGCCCATATTGAGCGGAAGGATAAAGGCATCGAATTTCTTATGGTCGCCCTTCGGGTCTGACTTGCCCAGTGTCCAGTAGACACCACCATATTTCTCGGACTCAGCTACGCCAGATATGTACACCTTCTCACCATTGACGACATAGCCATTGCCTTTTGGCTTGATGATTGTCTTGGTCGAGTTGACGAGGTCAGAGCCACCTGTGGGTTCAGTGGTTGCAATACCAAAGAACAGGTCTCCCTTTGTGACCCGTGGGAGGATCTCCGCCTTTGCCTCATCAGACCCATACTTGTCGAATATGAACGCCCAGGAGGCTTCAACAAGGTACATGACCGGGAGCGCAATGGAAAGGTCCGCCTTTGCAAGTTCCTCTGCGGCTATACATGCCATTACCCAAGAGAGCCCAGCTCCTCCATACTCCTCAGCAACTGTTGGAGCCCACAGCATCTGCTCACCCATTTTCTTGATGAGATCCCGCGGGACTTCGTGAGTGTGTTCATCATACTCTTTCCACACAGGCGCGACGTACTTCTGAGCGAAGTCACGCACTGCCTCGCGGAACATCTTTTCTTCATCCGACTCTTCGAAATGCATCGTAAACTACCTCTTGATTGCTAGAGTCTTGCCAGCGGGCGAGAGGGGAGAGTGCCCTGCTTATAGTTCCTTCGTATGAGGCTCTGTCCTTAGTAGACCACATCACTGCGTGAGGTGAGTTGCATTCTGAACCCATCTACTCTTGCTGAAATCACCGTTAAGACCCGCCATTTTCAATCATCCCATATCGATTAGAATAATAAGAGTATCAACCAATCCCTCCCTATCCTAGCTATTCGGAAGAATCCCTCCACCAGGATCAGCAGACCTCCGGAGCCAGTATCATGCAGTTGAAACTAAAGAGATTCAGAAAAGGAAAACCAGCCCATCCTGTCATATACAGGACAATTCGACCATTTAGGGAGTTTATGAGAATTGAGGCTTCAGGTGGTCTTGTGGTCATTGTTAGTCTACTCGTTGCGCTAATCTGGGTCAATTTACCAATTGGATCAACATATGACCTGTTCTGGGGATTACGATTTGCAGTTTCCATTGGTAGTCTGACTATTGATGAGCCGCTGGGATTCTGGGTGAACGACTTCCTCATGGCTATCTTCTTCTTCCTCATTGGACTTGAGATTAAACGGGAATTGCTCATTGGCTGGCTGTGCTCAGTGGAGCGGGCTATTCTCCCAGTCATTGCAGCGGTTGGAGCTATGATATTTCCAGCGGTCATCTACTCTCTCTTCAATCCACCTGGCAGTCCCGGGGCCATTGGTTGGGCAATCCCGATGGCTACTGACATTGCCATATGTCTGGGTATCCTCAACCTCTTTGGCAACAAGATTCCTACACCCACGAAGGTATTTCTGACCACACTAGCAATAGTAGACGATTTAGCTGGTATAATGATAATTGCCATCTTCTATTCACATGGTCTACATATAGAGTATCTTGTTCTCGGTGCGGTATTCGTTATTCTTCTTATGACCTTGAATCGATTGGGGATTCGCAGACTGGTTCCATACCTTATCATAGGAATTGCCCTTTGGACATCCTTGCTCTTTGGGGGTATTCATCCAACAATTGCTGGTGTATTATTGGCGGTGAGTATCCCAGCAACAACGAAGATTGACTATGATGAGTTCAAACAGATAAATGACCAATTATACGGACGCTTGGAGAAAATAGTCAGCTGTGCACCTGAGGATGTAGATACGAAAGCATTTCAGAACACAACCAATACACTTGAGCAGGCTTGTAGAGATGCCGAGGCTCCGCTGCAACGTACCGAGATTCTCTTGACGCCTTGGGTTGCCTTTCTTATAGTCCCTCTTTTCGTTTTGGCTAATGCGGGTGTTCGTCTTGATCTGAACTTCTTTGAGCTTTTCTCTCAGCCGGTGACTCTAGGAATCCTCTTTGGTCTGGTCATTGGCAAACCTTTGGGTGTCATCTCAAGCATATGGCTAGTAGAAAAAACAGGTCGAGTAAAGGTTTCTGATGCCTTCAATCGGGACCTTCTTGTCGGAATCTCTCTGTTGACTGGAATCGGGTTCACAATATCTCTATTCATTTCTGGGCTGTCTTTTACACCAGGTATTCTGTTAGAGTCAGCGAAAGCAGGCATCTTGATAGCTGCGATAATCTCCGGTGTTCTCGCAGTACTTACACTCAGATCGGCTGTGTTAAAGATTGAAGATGCGAAGGAGAAAGAGTTGACGATGAAACTTACAGCTCATCCGACATAAATCTACATGATGTACTACATCGAAAAAATAAGTGCAAAATTTCATCCCACACTTGACCATTCGTGAATTCGCATTTTGCCAGCGGGCGAGAGGGGAGATGCCCTGCTTATAGTTCCTTCGTATGAGGCCTGTTCTGCGTTTAATGGCAAGCGCGTAGGCCCTATCTGACTTAACTCTTGACTATTTCTCTAAAAGATTATGAGTGTTCATCTCAGTAGTAACCAACAGGTAGAAAATGATGGATCGCCAAAGATTAGCGACCGCGCTTATAGTTGTAACGAGTTTAGGGATCATACTCTCGATTTTGGGTATATTCATGGCGGCAGGAATAGACCCAGTAGGGACTTTGTACAGTACTTTTACCCTCGCTTTTACTATTCTCTCGTTCTTCTTTATAGTGTCATTAGTTTTCTATCAACAGACTCTCAACACTAAACAAAAACAATCCCAAACAGAAACTGATTCAAGTTTAGTATAGCACGGTTCATAGTTCCTTCGTATGAGGTTTGTGTTGATGCTAAAACCAGAATCAGTTTGAACGCTTCAGGAGCAAAACAATTGCCACAAGTATTACTCCTACCATAACAACGCCACCGAGGATTAGAATGTTGAAGTCACTAGGCTCATATCTTTCAAGTGTGACATCGAGAGATTCATTGGGATACATTCGTTCACTTATCCCATTCACAAGGTTGACACTGACCAAAGATCCATCCATCTTCGACCAACATTCAGTACTGGTCATGTTCAGGTCTGGATAGTTGTAGATATACCCCCATGTTGTTTCATCATCAATGATCTCGTAGCTCGAATTGAGAGGGAGTCCTTCATTCTTCTCTAGGACCAGTTCGCTTGCAGTACTCCAGTCA
>JAEORX010000059.1 GCA_016840685.1 Candidatus Thorarchaeota archaeon | reverse complement strand
CTTGATTGTGTAAACATTTCTCTACAGGATGGGTGTGTATTGGAAGACGAAGGCCCCAATTACGTGCTGAAAATGGTTGCACTTGGTGATGGGGCCGTAGGAAAGACAAGCTGTATCATGAGATACACCCAGAATAGCTTCGGAGAGTCGTATAAGGCGACTATCGGGACAAATATTGCCATAAAGATTGTCGAGATTGAACACCGACCGGGGGTGCATTCTACAGCACAAGTTGTGATTTGGGATCTCGCTGGACAACCAACCTATAGAGATCTTCGCTCACGGTATATGGTTGGCGCCTCAATTGCATTCATCGTATATGATGTGACTAGACCTCCCACATTTCTCAATGTCGCAGAATGGTATGACAACTTTGTTGAGGTGTCTCCAGATGCAGTGGTCATACTTGTTGCCAACAAGGTGGATAGAGAAGACCGAATGGTCCCTCTAGAGGCTGGAGAGATGGTCAGTCGATGGAGAAACATAGACTACATCGAAACCTCAGCTAAGACTGGAGAAAATGTTGAGATGATGTTCACTAAGTGTGTTGAAACCGCCATCCAAAAAGAAGAGGTCAGACTTGGCCGGCAATTATAGCCAAGTCTGCATGTTATTGAGAATTTTATGGCATTGGTACCGATGTGAATGCGTAGTCAAGAATGACACTTGGGAAGAGGAATAGTGCTATCACCGCGATTACGCATAGAACAACCGCAACCAATGGGATTACCGGGAGGCTGATGTTGGAGTCATCGGGAGCCTCCATCATATAGGAGTATCTCAGGACTCGGAGGTAATAACCTAGGGAGAAGACCGAATTCAAGAGACCAATCAAGGCAAGCCACCACATTCCAGCAACTACCGCGCTTTGGAAGAGCACAAGTTTTGACCAAAACCCTACAGTTAGTGGCATCCCAGCCAAAGACAGCATTAGGACTGCAAATAGCCCTGCAGCTAGAGGTGCACGTTTACTCAGTCCTGCAAGGTCATCATACGTTATCCTCTTGGCTAGCTTTATTGAGAGTGCCCAGATGAGGATGAATGCTGAGGTCTTCATCAACGCGTGAGTGAATGCGTGAAATAGTGCAGCACCGACACCCAAGGTGTAAGCTTCAAGATTCAGAGCGGGATTCATGGCAGATGCTACACCTATGAAGAGATAGCCCATCATGGCAATACTACTGTAGGCAAGCATTCTCATGATGTCTCTCTGCGCTAATGCCAGGACATTACCAATTATCATGGTAAGAATAGCCACGCCAACAATGAGGAACACCCATTGTGTTTGCGCTATGACAAAACCTACAACAAGGATTCTCATCAAAGCACCAACACCAGTCTTCTTAGAGCCGCCTGCAAGATATGCAGTGACACTGCCATCAGCACTGGCGTATGCATCAGGAACCCACTGCCAGCCAGGGAATATCCCCACCTTGAAGCCAAATGAAACGACAAATAGAACCACTGCTAGAAGAATTGTGTATGCTGCATTTGGAGTAGTTACCGCCATGTCCCAGATGCCTTCTACAGCACTTGCGACAACAGCTAGATCAGTTGAACCTGTGACCCCATAAATCAATGCAATTCCAAATATCAGGAGCATAGTGGCTAGAAGCCCCATGACGAAATACTTGGTTGCACCATCAATAGCCTCGCGACTAGGTCCAAGTGCAACAAGTATGTAGGTGGGCGTTGACATCAGTTCCCAGGCCAAGAATAGACCAACCAAATCTGTAGCCATGACTACCCAGATGGCTCCTGCGAAAGAAATGAGCAGCAAGAAGTTGTATGGACCCTTATCTCCACCATAAAGGGTTGAAGACATCAACACTAGGAAGCCAACAATGAGAATTATGTAGATAAAGAAGTCCGCCATTGGGTCTCTCACGAACAGACCACCGAATGATTCTGTGCCCAATACTGTTGGATTGAACATCACCATCTCAAGCCCAGCAACTATCAGACCGATGAAGCTCAGACCAAGCGGATTGTATCTGAATCCAACAACCAAGGCAAAGATTGCAAATACAATGAGTGTCAATGCTGGAAGGGACATGATCCATCCAGGGGGTATTAGAGTCAGCAGTAGGTCAGTTATAGGGGATAGTACCCCTCGAATTGCATCTGCGATTTGGCCAAGTTGGAGTAGCATCATGGAGCAACACCTCCGATTATGAAAGTGACAACAGCTTGTGTAAAGTCTAAGACAAGATCAGGCCATACGCCCAACAAGATGACTGGGATCATCATCAGAATGGGAGCGATGAGATCACTCCATGGCGCCTCTGAGACCTCTTTCTCCGGATTGGGGTCACTGAACACGATACGGTTCAACATCCAGAGCATGTAGCCCACAGTCAGAAAGATGCCAAAGGTGATAAGAGCGGTCCATAGATAGATCACGACTGAACCGAATATGACCAAAGCCTCAGCAATAAACCCGCTGAATCCGGGAAGACCAAAAGCTGCAAATGACGCCAGAATCAAGATGGCAGAGAGCTTTGGTGCTTTTGTCATAAGACCCTGGATATCAGGAATCTCGCGTGTACCAGCAGAGTACTTGAGCTGTCCAGCCATAATGAACATAATTGAGATGATAGTCCCGTGACTGAACATCATGAATATTGAACCCTGGAGGGCAAGATTTGCCGCATGAATGTAGGGCAGATTTTCTGCAACCAACGGGTCAAGGCCAATACCAAATGCGGCTACTGCGACACCAAGCAAGACCCACGACATATGGTTGATTGAAGTATACGCAACAAGGCTCTTCAAGTCAGTCTGAGCCATTGCTGTGAAGGCTGCATAGATGCACGTGAAGATAGCCAACACTGCAAAGGGAATACTGAGTCGTGCAAAGGCACTGGGTACAAGCCAAAGCCCAAGACGGATGAATGTGTAACCACCCATTTTCAGCAGGATTCCCGCAAGTATGACCGAACCAGGTGTCGGAGCCTTGACATGAGCCCAGGGGAGCCAGTTGTGTAGAGGCCAGACTGGTAGCTTCACACCTGCACCCATGAATACGGCTAGAGCAAACCCAATCTGAACCATAGGTGCCAAAGTTGGTAATGTGTTTCTCAGTCCATCTTCACCAATCATAGCAAATGTGTAGGTGTTTGTTGGAGATGCATCACCTGCAAGAAGGTAGATGACGAAAAATGAAACGAGCATCACAGCCGATCCAAGATGGGTATAGATGAAGAACTTCACAGATGCATGCTCACAGCCTTCCTCTCCCCATCTCCCAATTATGAAGAACATCGGGATAAGAACCAATTCCCAGAATATAAAGAATCCAATCAAATCAAGTGACATGAACACTCCCATGAGTCCAACCTGAAGGAGGAGGAAAAGGGAGTAGTAGAATCCCTCATCTTTGTGGATGTGATTTGAGCTGATTGCTGCTATGAACACAACAAGGTTCGAGAGCAGGATCATTATTGCAGAGAGTCCATCAACTCCTAGGATGAGCTGGAACACTGTTCCTGGAGAACCAATTGGAATTGTCCCCATGACGAAGTATTCCACGAACTGCATTCCAGCATCGACATCTGTAGAGATGATTTCACTCGTGTTCACCCCTAAGACAAGCAGGAGTGATATTCCTAGCTCAATAGCCGTGATGAGCAGTGCAATGATGCGAGCTCCTTTCCCAGCAAAGTATGCAACTAATGCAGCCACAAGGGGGAGGATTAGCATGAAGCCCAATGGTCCGAAGGGTAGCAGGTTCAGGATGTTTATTGCGAAGTCTAATTGCATTTCATATCACCCCCAAGGAAACCAGTGCGAGAAGCAGCAGTATACCAAAACCGAAGATCACGACACTGACATAGTCATTGATTCGTCCCGTCTGGGTCTCTACAAGACCGCTTTCAGAAGCTCTGACACTCTGCGTTGAGATACCCTCAGCAAAACCATCAACCACATGGTCGTCAAACCAGCGTACCTTTGTCGATATTGAAATCGCAGCATCAGCTGATTTGAAGTCGATACCATCGATGATTTTGTCATCTACTCGAACCCGGTATATCGCTGCAAAGTTGAGGAACTTGCCGAGTATCCAGTGATAGCCCTCATTGATGTACCAACGGTGCTTTAGGAAATTGTAGACCTTTCGGCTAACTCCAGTTTCGCCAATGATTGAGTTCGGCTTGTCAGCATTCTTGATGTAGATGATGTAACCTGGAATGCCTCCAACAGCAAGGGCACCAAGTGTGATGAGGAATGGCGGAAGTCCTTCCGGACTGAACTTCACCGCTATCATCTCAGCCATGATCTCACCCCAGGTATGAGTGTCTCCAATGGCAATCTGTTGAATGAATGGGAACACCACAAAGGCGATGATTGTGAATCCAGCCAAGATGTACAACGGAATCATCATCGCTGGACCAGGGTCATGAGGTGTCTGATGATGGTCATCATGATGCTCTTCCTCGGTGTGTTCCTCACTCTCCTCTTCGTGAGAATGGTGTGAGTCATGAGTATCAAATTCTGATGGCCCATAGAATGTTATACCCATTAGTCTAAGGCTGTAGAAGATTGTGCATGCCGCAGCTAGGACTGAGAAGAAGAATAGAAGCCATCCTAGTGGATTTGTCCAGTGAGCAGCTAGCTCATAGGTGTATTCGATGATGGAGTCCTTTGACCAGAACCCTGAAAATGGTGGGATACCAGCCAGTGCCAGCACTCCAATCCACATCACGATGAGTGTCTTCCGCATATATTTTCCAAGACCTCCCATCTTTGAGATATACTTCGTGTGCACAGCATGTATCACACCACCTGATGCTAGAAATAGGAGTGCCTTGAATGCACCATGGGAAACAACATGTAAGACACCACTTAGATAGGCATGATCGTAGTGAAGGTGATTAGCCTGCATGAGACCGCCAACTCCCAGTGCTAGTATCATGTAGCCAAGCTGTGACAGTGTTGAGAAAGCCAAGATCTGTTTGAGCTCATTGGAAACCATACCCATCGTTGCTGTCATCAGGGCAGTGATTCCTCCGATTATTGCAACGATAATGAAGAAGGTCAAGGCAGCCTCAAATCCAATAGCCTGAGCCGCTGTGAACCCAGGGTCACCAATTCCTATCTCTGCATGAATGCCAGACGCACCGACAATCGTCACCAAGAATCGGGCAGTTATGTAGACTCCAGCTTTCACCATGGTTGCTGCATGAATCAAAGCAGAAACAGATGTTGGGCCTGCCATGGCCTCGGGTAGCCAGACTTGTAAGGGGGCCTGCCCAGACTTACCTATCGCGCCCATGAAGATGAGTAGGAGCGCAGGAATCAGCAAGCCTACATTAGACATGTTTTCCCACCAGTGGTTAGAGGCAGCTGGAACCGCCATGTCAGAGAACATGAATGTCTGAGTGAACACGAATAACAGTAGGATACCACCCAGCATGAAGGCATCACCAATTCTTGTGACGATGAATGCCTTTGTGCCGCAGTAGCTGTTGTAGTTGCCCTCAGTTTCCCACTGGAGCAATGGATTTGTTTGTTCATAGCCAGTCGGGTCTTCCTCAGGTGGGTTCCTTTTGTCGTTCCAGAAGCCAATAAGGCCATAGGAGCAGAAGCCCATTATCTCCCACCCAATAAACCCAATCAGCAGGTTGTTGCTCAGAACAAGTGTGAGCATACCACCCCCAAAGATCAGCATGAGGAAGTGGAAGCGCATGCGGTCTTCATCATGGGCCATGTACTCTGTGCTATAGACATAGATAAGGAAACAAAGTGTGCTGGCAAGAATAGCCATAATGACAGAAAGTGGATCGAGTAGGACACTGAACTCAAGACCAAGCTGAGAAATCCACATCCAGCTAGTGTTCGCGGTCGTTCCGATATCTGGAAGAAGTGACCAACATAGCACCATTGCAATACCCATGAAGAATGCTGGTGTCCAGTCTCTTGCTTTCTCACTAAACCTTCCAACTAGTGGAATTAATAGTGCGCCACCCAGGGGAATGACGAGGATTAGGTAGTAAGGTAGTCCGAATAGCATCTGTGTCACCTCATGGGAGTGGGAGCAGACCGAGCTGGTCCCATGGTACTAGGTTTGTTATCGCCGGGACAATGACATCCAGTGCCAGTCCTGGGAATATTCCAAAAATCACTATGAGAATTCCAAGTATGATCATTGGGATGGTCATAGAATTGGAACTCTCTTTCACGTCTTCCAGCTCAGCTGGGTGAGAGCCGAGGAAGACCTTCCAGAAGAATCGCAGCATATACCCTGCACTGAGAATTGTACTTGAAACTGCAAATATTGTCAGAACGAGGAAGAGTAGGTTTGAACCTGGCCAGACAGCCCTCTGGAATCCACCAAGGAACATCATCCACTCACTAGCAAAGCCTGAGAGCGGAGGGCTTCCAGCAATGCTCATCATGCCTATTGCAGCAGCAAATGCAGTGATTGGCATCTTGTTCGAGAGACCACCCATTTTCGTGATATCACGAAGCCCTGTCTGATGTATGACTGCACCTGCTGTCATGAACAGCAGGCCTTTGGAGAAGGCATGGTTGATGAGATGGAACATACCTCCCTCGAAGCCCATGGGTGAGTATGTACCAAGGGCAAAGAGAACATAGCCCATCTGTGAAACCGACGAGTATGCCAAGAGTCTCTTGATGTCGATCTGCGCCAAGGCCATGAATCCACCGTAGAACATGGTGATGACACCCAATGTAGCAACAAAGAATGACAGAGCGTAGGCTGCATCCCAGAGTGTGATGCTACCAAACCGCATCAAGGCGTAGGCACCAGTTTCAATCATGGCACCTGAAAGAAGAACTGAGATTGGAGTGGGTGCCTCAGCATGAACAGGTGGGAGCCACCAGTGGATGGGGAACACTGCCATCTTAACCAGGAATCCTGCTCCGAGAAGGATGAATACAACCTTCAGAACAGTGCTAATGTCTATTCCTAATCCAGGTAGCGTTTCACCTAGATCAAGAACACTGACACTGCCCTGCAATGATGCCAAGTCGAAGAAACCTGTGAGTGAGTAGAGGATACCAAAGCCAACCAGGATACAGACCGCACCGGATTGCGTGTAAAGCCAGAATTTCAAAGCTGTCCGTTTTCGAGTCTCAGGCAAGCCCCAGAACAGAATGAGGAAATAGGCTGGGACTAACATTAGTTCCCACGCAATGAAGAATTCGATCAAATTCGTTGCCAGTGTCACCCACTGCATGCCCATCAGGAAGAAGAGCTGGTTGGCGAAGAAGGTAGCTCTGTTTTCGCTGTGTTCTGTATAACCAACAGCATAGACAACCGAGAGAAATCCAAGCACGACAACTGCAAACGTGATTGGAAAGGCAATGCCATCAAGCCTGAGACCAAACTGCTCAAGAAGTCCTGACCATGTGGCAAACTCCGTATACTCTGACAGAGCTCCTGTCGCAACTAGGTAGAAGGGATACACCATTAGGAGGGATGCGACTCCTGAGAATGCAACAGCAACCTTGCCGGCAGTCTTCTCAAAGCTACCCTTGAACACATATATCAAGAGACCTCCAAAGAAGAGGACCGCCAACGAGAGTGCGGCAAAGGGAAGGGATGTGAGCTGCATCTAGCGGAACCTCCTTCCACGCCACTCTAACGGATCGCGATCGAGTGTCCCCATCTTATCTGGTCCAAAGATGAGGTCTTCTCGGTCCCCCTCACTCAAGTCGACGACAGGAGTGTGGAAGAGCGCGTCAAACCTACATGCCTCTACACAGAGACCGCAGAAGATACAGCGAGTATAGTCGAAGTACAAGGCACAGTCCTTCTCGAACTTCTTGTCCTCCTTGTCCATTCTGATTGCAACAACTGGACATGCACGAACACACTGTGCACATGCTGTGCAGTTCTGACGAACATGGATGTGTCTGCCCCGAGTCCGCTCAGGGTAGATTCTGTCTTCGAATGGGAAGAAGTATGTGAAGGGTCTCTTGAAGACCTGTCTGAATGTATGTTTCAGAATCTGGTAGCAATCACCTAGTACACTAAAGAAACCCATCTATTAACCGCCTCCTAAGGGTAGCATTGCTGCCAGTCCTGGAAGATAGACTATCGCTAGCATTGCGAGTATAACATTCAAGAGCGCAAGAGGTAGCAGATATTTCCAGCAGTAGTGGACTATCTGATCCTGCCTTAGTCGTTGGAAGCTTGAGCTCACCAGCACGAAGAAGAAGAAGGTGATGATGAATTTGATAATGAAGTTCACAGCACCTGGAAGGAATGGGAAACCTGTGGGGCCACCCAAGAATAAGGCAACGATGAGGGCAGAGTACAACATCTGCTCAGCAAACTCAGCGAAGTACGTGAGTGTGAAGTAGATGCCAGTGAACTCTGTCCTCCACCCAAAGATGATCTCAGAGTCTGCCACGGGAGCATCGAATGGGAAGATACCAACAGATGCGATAGCGGCAACCAAGAACGTTGCCAGATTGATTGGGAGCAATATAGCAAACCATACCGATTGTTGCGCCTGTGCTATTCCCATCAGGCTCAAAGACCCTGCAAGCAGAGCAGGACCTATTGTTGAAATAATCATTGGTATCTCAGCTGCGAACTGATTGTTTGCAGCCCTGAAACCTCCAATGAGCGAGTACTTAGAACCACTCACCCAGCCAGCTAGCAGTGCGATCACTGGGACAGCTGTGAGAAAGGCAAAGACCAGTACAAGACTCACAGAAAGGTCAGCAATATACCAATACTCAAAGTCCCATGGAATGAAGCAGAATGGGAGAAGAACAATGACTAAGAGGAGTCCTGGGAGGAATCTGAACATCCATCTCTTGGCGTTCTCAGGTATGATGCTCTCCTTGGCAATCAACTTGATAGCATCTGCAAATAGCTGGAGACCTCCATACTTACCCAAGTGTACGGGACCACGTCTGTCCTGGATACGACCCCAGAGTTTCCGTGTGAACCAAACAGCCCATATCAGAGCCATGACTACAAATATCAAGCCAGGGAAGAGCACAGCACGAAATAGGAACATGAAATTCTCAGGTGCAAACACAAGACCCCAAATCCATACGATGATATCCCAGATCCACCAAATGATACCCTTGAGTATTCCCCATATCCAGAGAAGAACATCCTGAAGCCAGACTGGAATCCCAGAAAGCCATGCAAAGAAGTCGAGCTGCAACATGACACCTCCTATCATCGATCCCACCATCCTGGATACGGGTCTAGGCTACCAAATATTACAATGAAGTCCGCGAATTTCGAACCAGGAACTAGGTCCTTCAACGCATAATAGGATGCTATACATGGCCCACGTATCTTTGCTCGGTAAGCAGTCTGAGCTTTGTCTTGAGTCTTCAACCAAAGAGATGTGATACCTCGTGTGCCCTCCACTCGAGCGTATGCTTCTCCTTCTGGAAGACGGTTCGCCTTTGCACGAGCCTTAGGATCGATTATCGGGCCATCCGGAATCTGAGGGATTAGTTGTTTAACAATATGACAGGCAACCTCAGCCTCTTTGAATCGCTGTTCCATCCTGTCGAGCGCATCACTCTGTCCTGGATGCTCAGAATTCTCTGTGATAGGTACTTCCCAGTCAACCATGTCATAGGCAAGATTCGGGTCCGGGTCATCTTTTCGAAGGTCCATTGGGATACCACAGGCCTTGATTGGAGGACCTGACAGTCCCCATTTGAGGCCCTGCTTTGCATCGTATAGACCGATGCCCTCAGTCCTTGCCCTGAAGGTTGGACTCCCCATCTGCATGTCTCTGAATTTCTGTAATCTGTCCTCAAATCGGTCAATCGCTCGATTGAGTTGTTCCATGAACTTGTCAGAAAAGTCGTATTTGACGCCACCAGGAGTTGAGTAAGAAACTGTATGTCGTGAACCTGTCAGCTCCTCAAATACATCGAGCGAGTATTCACGATCTACCCATGGCCAAAGAGCCATAGTGAAGAATCCAAGTTCTGCATTGAACTGACCCCACCAAAACTGGATACTGTGAAGTCTTGACATTTCCATCATGATTGTCCTCATGACCTTCGCACGTTCAGGAACCTCTAGCTCAGCAATCTTTTCGACTGCAGCTACATATGGATACTCAGCGAGGAACGCTTCAAGCATGCACATCCGTTCGAGCACAAGAGACCCCTGTCTGAAGTTTTTGAACTCAAGGACCTTCTCAGCGGAACGGTGGAAATATCCTGCATTGGGATCACACTCAACGATGTAGTCCCCCACGAGTGTTAGTTTAGTGGCCCATCCGTGAGCAGAAACATGCTGAGGACCAAACCAGACCTCCATTGCTTCGTCAAGAATATCAGGACTCACTTGTCGTCACCTCCTTCTTTGGGTCGAGGCTTTGGCGGTGTGATGCCGGTTTCATTCAATCTGCTTTGGTCAGTCTGGAATCTCTTTCGTAGTGGATATGCACCTTCTAGCTCATCAGGTAGCAGTAAGAGTCGCGGATCGGGATGATTCTTGAACTCAATTCCAAACATTTCCCGAGCCTCTCGCTCGTGCCATTCGAGTCCAGGAAATATGTCACACACACTCTCAATTTCAGGTTTCTCACCCTCGAGGGATACACGAAGCTGAACTAGCGTGCGGTTCGCGTGTGACCAGAAGATGTAGATGAGTTGGTATTTGTCGTTTTCAAAATCGACTCCAAAGACAGATTCAGGCAATGCGTCAGATAGTTCCTCATCAATTATCGTGACAACATCACGTATCTTGTCTACTGGTACAATAAGTTCGATCTTATTGTCACCAAGGGGACTTGATGTCACTTCAGGGATCTTATTGATTACAGCTCTTCCAATGGTAGACATCTTATGGCCCCTCCATTTCAATTGGTTTTCCCAAGTCTACGGAGTCATATCTACGGTTATACATTAACATCAGGACAAGGGCTAAAGCAGTATGCGCAGCTGCGACTGAGATGATCAGGATAATCAAGCCCTGACCTGTAAATGTAAAGACCGGACTATAGAGTGACATGGCGACAAGAGCAACATTGACCCCATTCCCCATGATTTCTGCCCCTATTAGAATTCGAATGAGGTTCCTCTTCACCATCATACCATAAGCACCCAGACCTATCAGCATAAAGGAGAGAACGAGATACCAAGATAGAGGAACCATTAGCCATCGACCTCCTGTTCTTCCATAGGTGGACCTTCTTCCATCTCGGATTCGGGTTCATCGAGTGTGGGCTCAGCCTCCACACCAAACTCTCCTCGGACTGTGGCAAGTTGCTCAGCCTTGTCCATCTTCAAGAGCGCGACTGCACCCACAAGCGAAGTAATCATAATTAGAGCAATCATCTGAACAAAGATTCCATTGTCAGCCCACAGCCAGATAGCTAGTTCATTCAGGTCATTTGAGATTTCTATGAAAGATTCATTGAATGATTCAGCCCATGGGAAAATGAAGGCGAGCACGCCAGAGAGTACTACAACAAGGGCAGCCATGAGTAGTCCAAAACGGCGTTTCTCAGGCGTAGCGAATTTCTCAAGCGAAGAGTCCTGAGCCCGGGGCAGCAACAAGCTGGCAAAAATGATCAGTGCACTGATTCCTCCTGTGTACACCGCAATCTGCATACCAGCAATGAAAGGAGCCTCGAGGAGAAGGAAGAAGCCCGCAACGAAGGATGCCATAAACCCAAAGAAGAAAGCTGAATAGACGATCTCTTTGTGTTCTAGTGCGAGATATGCCAGAATCAGAACGGCACCCGCAATCAGCAGGAACTCCAATGCCTCAAAGGAGCTGAAATCAACTTCTTGCAACATCCTCAATGACCTCCTGTAGCATGTTGTTGTTGCTCTCTCTCAGCCTTTGCCTTACGGTAGACTTCAAGGGTTTCTTTCCCGTCAAGAGCAGCCTGTGGGAGAACCTTCATGACGAAAGCAATACCCCCCATAATAATGAGAATGAACACAACAACCTGCCAAACGACAGTAAACTTGGTTGCATCAATCCAGAGTATGTTCGATGCGGTTAGAAGCCATAGAAAAGCGCCCATAACATCAACTACAACAAAAAGCACTGTGTAGATGAAGTAGTTGTATGGATATGAGATTCTTGCAGGGCCAATCGGTTCTTCACCGCATTCGTATGTTGAAGTCTTCTCAGAGTTTTGTAAAACATGAGGCCGTAAGACCCAGGATGCAAGGAGCATCACGACAACGAGGACAACAGCCAGTATTGCCCAGATCAGGACGGGGATGAATTCGATAAACAACCTTTCAGTCTGCATCATGTTTTAGACCATCCTCTGATTTTTCTTCAACGAGATTGCCAATGCTAGCACGGAACGGAACACGGCGGCTATTGAAGATACCGACAAAATGAGTCTGCAAGTGGTTTCTGAATTCATGAGCCCACGGGTCCTTCTGTGCTAACCATACTGAACGATGGCAAGAACATAACCGACTGATGGTGTCTGTTAGCTTTTCATAGTACACCATCGTTGTGGTTTATGTCCGAGCATCTGCGTTGAAACTTAGCGCGGTAGTAAAGTACCGTGATAAAAACACTTCGGGTTTTTTCCAGTCACTCAAAGAAGTTAAATAGTGCGGGTTGTCGCACATCTTCTCGTTACAAAATCCCATGATTATAGGTGATTTATTTGGCTCGTGGTGAAGAAGGCACATTTTTCTATTACTTGGCTCTCGTAATTGGAATGGCTCTCTTAGGAGCCTACTTCTGGTATATCATAACAACACCAATTGTGGTAGTTAGTATACTATTCTATTGGATCCTTATATTCAGTGGGATACTCCTTGCAGCATCTGCCTTTGGATTTGTCTCAGCAAATACACGATCTAGTAGAGTTGCACTCACAATGTTGACTGGGATCTTGGGCGGAGTCCACGGATTTCTCATCTTTTCAATGTACGATATCATCATGGGAATTATTCTGTTTGCATGGATGGCATTTGGACTCCTAGTTGCATTTGCGGCTTTCAATTGGTTGTACGAGTAGTCTACCAGTTCTACACGTTTTCAGCATCTGAAGCTGTTTCACTTGGAGTTACATTATCAGTGGCTTCGGCACCTTCAGTGGTGGGTGGTTGTGCCTCCTCACCCTCAGCAAGAACCTTTTCTTTCGGCTCGGCTTCAGGCTCAGGTTCGGGTTCAGGGCCATAGTGTAGCTTGCTCGTGTCCAGGATGCCAGGTGAGTAGCTCTCCTCTTGATTGTGCATCATCGCAAACCCAGCTGCAGTAAGAATAGAACCCCCAAGACCCCAAAATGAAAGATAGAGGGTGCTTCCTGCTGAGGGAACAGCTAGTACGAATTGATCAACAAACACTACAAAGAAGAAACCAACAGTTACAGACAGGGCCATCATCAAGTTCTTTCCCTTTCCCTTCTCAGGCCTGAAGTATCCAATCAGGAAAAAGACCAACACAATGGACAGTCCTCCGATTAGTGTGAATGACCCTGCAATAACTAGGGAGGCTGTGGGAATCAGAAATCCTAGGTAGACGAAGTTGAAGATGAATGCTGTGAGAATGACAAGCCCTAGAAATAGCATACAGTATGGATCACTATCTTGTCTGATGTACACTATTGCATCATCCCCATAGCGTCTTGGTTCTCGTATTTCCTCTGCCAGTGGGTTGTACCTGCACGTATCTTGTTCTGCAGGATTATGTGTGCTCGAATAAAGTCCGAGGGCTTGGGTGGACAACCTGGGAGATACACATCAACCGGTACAACTTTGTCAGGTGGAGTCATCAAGCTGTACCCTTCCCAGAACAAACCTCCTGAAGCAACACACTGTCCAAATGCTATGACAAACTTGGGCTCAGGCATCTGTTCATAGATACGTCTGAGTCGTGGAGCCATCTTCTTTGTAAGGGAACCCGAGATCCAAAGCACATCGGTCTGCCTTGGACCAAATAGCGGTAGCATTCCAAACCTCTCAAAGTCCCAACGAGGTGCAATTCCTGCAGCACCGTCCACCATGCAACACCCAATACCATACTGCATTGGCCATGGACTATGTGCTCGACCCCATCTTAGTACCCATTTCAGCGGTGGTACATTCTGCAACCACTTCAAGAGAATTGGTGCAATGCGACCAAAGCCATTCCTGAATAGGTCATAGAATATCCATAGGAAGTATTTCCCAATCTTGAGAATGAATGGCAACCAGTAGGCGAATACTTTCCCTGGGTTGGAAATCTCCTTCTTGTCCCATTGAAGTTTCGCAGACCTAATGCGCGCGAGTCTCTGCTTCCCAAAGTACTGCGAGCTATAATTGGCGAACCAGATACCTGTTGAGTGCACATGTCCACCATGTCTTTGAGCGATCTTGAAGATGACAAAGCTCTGAGCCCACGAGAACATGTAGAACATTCTTCTCTCATCCTCGAGGAAGTAGCCCATCATAGTGACTGCACTCTTTGAATTCACATAACCATCGATTCCCGCCTTAGCTGATGCCTGCTCGAATTGGAAGTCATCAAGGATTGCGGCAAGGTTCTCCAGTGGAGCAAAGGCTTGACCAACCACAAGCGTCGGCCCCTTCTTCTTAATCTTCATAGGATAGTAACGTTCATGCCACTCATGCTCAGCAACATCGTCACCATAAACGACTCCGCGATACATCTCAGTGACTTCCTTGACTACCCTGATGCCCTCCTCAATCTCCTCCTCGTCACCCTCATAGACCACCATCAATGAACCGTGATGGGCTGGAATTGGAAATGGTTTCTCACCCTCCCAGATTGCCTTCTTCAGGTCAGTGTACTTTGATTCCTCAAACTTGATTGTGAATGGGAGTGGTCCATCCTCGAGTATCTTCTCAATTGCGAGGACCATCTGGTAGTTCTCTTCAAAGCTTGAAACTATCACCTTCATTGGCGTGAGTGGTTTGATTTTCAAGGTCACCTTTGTGATGATTCCAAGGATTCCCTCCGTGTCGCAGAAGAGATCAAGGTCCTTTGTCTTGACGAGCTTCCCACTTGGAAGCACGACTTCGAGTTTGATGACATTCTTATTGATGTTACCATACTTCAGAGACCCAATGCCATCGCCGCCTTGAGCAACCCAGCCTCCTACGGTGGCAGAAAGACCAGAAGAAGGATAACACCTAGTGTCCAGTCCCTGCCGGTTCAATGAAAACTGTAGGTTTGCCCAGGATATACCAGGTTCAACTGTAACCTCCAGATTCTCAGAATCTACCTCGAGAATCTTGTCCATGCGACGCATATCAACAACGATGCCACCTTTTCTGGGTATAGCACCACCATATCCAGAGGTTCCTGCGGCACGAGGCACTAGAGGTACCTTGTGTTCTCGAGCTACAGCATAGAGTGCTTGAATCTCTTCTGGAGTAGTGGGTTGCACAATGGCGTCCGGTTTGGTGTTCATGAGCCATCCAACCTGCTTTGGAAGGGAACCAACATCCTGACCAAACAAAATCAGTTCATGTTTCTCTGTTATTAGGCGGTCTCCAAAAATCTCCTTAAGTTTCTCTTTTGGTTTTGGCTTTAGGGCCATGAGTCCACTCTCCAGCTCATGAATAGAGCCGCTCACAGTTTGTGGCTTGGAAAGTTGTAAGATAAAAACCTAGCGTGCGACCGGGTATATTCAGTTCATGCTGTAAAATACAAGTTGCAGTTGTATTTCGTAATTCTCTGTTCAACTGGAAAGATTTTAAGGTGTGTTGCAACGCACCTGTTGAGTCATTCACTCGCGGAGACCTGCAAGAATGGAATTTCCAACATTGACTGATTATGACCTCCAAAACTATGCTTTTACTTGCGCTCAATGTAGTTTTTGCCAAGTAGGTCATGGGGCATGTCCTACCTACAAAGTGAAACGTCGTGATAGCTACTCTGGTAAGGGGAAGATGCTCTTGACCAGAGCTCTGATGCAAGGTCGCATCAGGCCTTTGGAAGGGCTCGAAGGTCTGAGGGATGCAATCTTTGGATGTACTCTTTGTGGTGGATGTGAAGAAATCTGCCAGGTAGATATCCCCTTTGTGAAGATCTACCAGGTCATGCGCTCGGAATTCAAGAAACGAAACATGTGGCCAGAGCAACTTCAGATGACCAGAGACACAGTTCTGAAGACTTTCAACATTCAAGGACAGGCACAGATGGACAGAATTGAGGGGTGGTCATACTGGACTCCCAATGAGGACGAGCTGCTGGACAAACAAGGAACTCCAGCAAAGACTGCTTTCTTCTTTGGATGCGCATCATCATTCAGAGGGATTTCCATTCAAGCGACTATTGCATCCACACTGATAATGGACAAGATTGGGGAAGAATATACTGTTCTTGGTGAGGAGGAA
>JAEORX010000234.1 GCA_016840685.1 Candidatus Thorarchaeota archaeon | reverse complement strand
CCAATGAATCCGCACACCAGCGAAATTATTAGTACAATAATCTCGTATGACAATCCACTACTAATCATAGCTCCGACAATCAATGGGAGTCCAATAGGGTATGAGCCATATGAATAGAGGCCAAAGATTGAGAATGGAGATATGAAAAAGAACTCAATATATCCCTCACTAATAATAGATCCAATTGCTATCACACTAAATGAATCCGCACCAAGCAAGCCTTCAGTTCGAGGAATTCTGATTATTATGTTGAGCAGAATGAGGTAGACTAACCAAATGTTTTTTCGAACAACGTCTGAACTTAATTTCCTCTTAGGTTTAGACGTTTCTTGATTCATCTTTCGCCATCACTCTTAAGGTTGGGGTGCCCCAACACATTTAGGGCTTAAATAAAAATATCCCCGCCGTAAAATCTGTCAACGGACAAATTATAGCGAATGTGTTCCTACTTGGGAAGGATCTCTTCATATATGCGTAGTAATTTCTCGGACTCTCGTTTCCAGTTTAATCTAGTAGCAATCATTCGTTTACTCTTTTGAGAAATCTGAATCATTTTAAGAGGATCCTTGATAAGAGAAAAGATTGCATCAGCTAAATCCCCAGCGGACACAGGGTTTGCGACAATAACTGAATCTACCTGTTCAAGAATCGGCATTGATTGGATTAAGTTTGTGAAAATAAAAGGTATTCCAATTAACATATACTCGAACAATTTGTTCGAAAGACCCGCGTCATTGTTCTTTGCTGAATCGTATAGAGCAATAGCTAAATCACATTCCGAAGTCAGAGTTAGCAGTTCCTCAAAATTGACGCGACCAGTGAACTTGAAATATCTTCCAAGATCCCGCTCCTGAACCAGTTTCTTCAATTCTTCAAGGAATGGCCCGTCACCTATAATCCATATTTCTGAATTGTATCCATATTTCTCTCGCAGTATCTCTACAGCATCCAGGAGTTTTTCATATCCTCTGTTTTCCATAACGATGCCAGAGTAGGCAATTCTAACATTGTTATCATTTCGAGGTCCTTTCCATAGAGGGATTTCACCCTGAACATCTTTGATTCTTTCAAGGTCTGGATAATTCATAATCAACGAACTTGGAGCGTTTATTCGTTTTGACAATATCTTCAAGATGCTAGGACTTACGGTAATTAGCTGATCCACAAATCTACTGAAAACCAATTCAATTCCTAAGAATATGACCTGAAGCAAAATGGATATTTTCTCTCCTGCGGCTTCAGGAAAGAGTTCATGTGAATCATATATTACTCTGGCACGTCGATTAAACTGGGCGAAGATTGCAGCTGGTGGGAGCGCACTTAGATCATGTGTATGTACAACTTCGATGTGTTTGCTTCTCTTGAGCATATATCGAAGGCTTTTGAACCAGAACTTGATCATTAATCTGATACTTGTTCTCTGATGGGGGTTCATTCTGATGATAGGGTGGTTCTTCACACCTTTGAACGAAGTCCATCTCCCAAAACCCAATTCTGTATCCAAAACAGTCATGCAATATCCTTGATCACTTAATGACTTCACCTCACGAAGAACTCGTGCATCAATACTCAGTGAACCATACAATATTGCTATGATGCGGGAATATTTTGCTTCATCAGACACCTGTCAGACGACCTATTAAATTTGAAAACACACTCTTGGAATACAAATTTCAAGGCATAGTTACCTCAATACATGACACAAAAATTGTTTTGTGTAGGAATTCGTTTCTTTCATCCGAACGTTTCTGGCTTAAATCATTATCCGGAATATTGAATGAAACTGATTGTCAATTAGAAATCGTTGGTGACGTGATTAGGATGTCAAGGAGGATTATTGGTTGGTTCCAAAAGCAATTGGGGACAGCCAAACTAGAAGAGAAATCTGTTCGAGCATTATTAAAGGCGATGCTCATTAGAATTAGATTAAGTTTAGTGATGAATTTACCAATGTTACCTTCAATGAGAGTCATGTTCTATAGAGCCAATGGAGTGAATATTGGACGAAACGTGTTCATTGGAACAGATGTCTTGCTTGACCCTGTACGTCCAGATTTGATACATCTTGAAGACTATGTAAGCCTCGCTGGAAGAAACTCAATTCTTACACATTCAGATCCAACCAAACCTATTCGTGATTTAGGTATGCTTGACGCAGTATTTGCACCTGTTAGAGTGAAACGTGGAGCATGGATTGCTATAGGAGCAACAATTCTACCCGGTGTAACAATTGGTGAGAATGCAATTGTAGCCGCTGGAGCAGTCGTAACGAAAGACATTCCTGCGAATGCTTTAGCCGGAGGGATTCCTGCTAAAGTAATTAGAAAAATGGTCCCGAAGAATGGCAAGAAATTAGATAAGGACCTCGATTAATCCAGAAACTGAGTTAGCAACAGTATGAATGGATTCAACATTGCTATGATGCCTGGAATGAGGAATGTGATAGAACAAATTGATCTTTTTGATGTAGAATCAGAATTACTCCTAGAGATTGGTGCCACTGATGGAGCTGAATTTGTGTCCTATCCAAATGTGGGGGGAATCGAAGAAAGGGAGTTGGTTTTTCTTGATCACACTCTAACAAAAACAATCTTGAAGCGCCCTGAAACTCGATCATTTCCACTCTTAGCTTCTTTTTCAAGAGAACAAATTTCAGGTGACCCGATTTGCAAAGATGCTAGTGGCAATACAATAATAGCCCAGGATGGACAAACCCTTAGGTTCAACTTCAACCCATTCTATCTTCATCTATGGAACATAACCGAGAACTTTCATAACATAAGCACCGGCTCTCGAAGAAATCTGATGCTCTTTCTATACTTCAGAACTCCTGGATTCATTAGAGATGCGCTTCGTACTAGGGCACGAAGAATCAAGAATTATGGCATCCACTCTTTGAAAGATTTGCATACAGTTTCACAATCAAGCAATATCATTGTCAAGCTCATCGAGGACCATTTGTCAAGTGTTGGAACTATTGAAAAACCAAACTCCAAATTCTCAGCAGTGCTTTCTCATGACATTGACATTGATTTCTGCCAAACTGAAGGGTATAAAATAACTTCATCAATTGAGGCTGACGAAGGTGTGAAATCAACATGGTTCTTCGTACCTAAATCAAGAAGATACAAGATAAACAAAACCACGATCGAGGAGCTGATTTCACAAGAAAATGAAATCGGCTTACATGGACTAACACAC
>JAEORX010000058.1 GCA_016840685.1 Candidatus Thorarchaeota archaeon | reverse complement strand
TTCTGGAGGTTTCAGGTAGTTGTCCGAACCTCTTGCTACTATCTTCCATGTCAGCGATATTCATATCGGTGAAGCTGGTGTCACCGTCAAAGACCTCAAGAAGGCGATATCCTCCATTGAGGAAACAGCTGCGAGCTCACCATCTCCAATACTACTTGTGACGGGGGATCTCACTACTGAGGGTCTACGAGAGGAGTATGAAGGAGCCGCCTCGGTCCTCAATGAGGTCACCATTCCAAAGGTCATAATTCCTGGTAACCATGATGAAAGGAACTACGGTTCAGTGATTTTTGAGGAGCTGTTTGGTGACCGCTTCAAAACATTCGAGTCTGATCAATTGGCAATCTTTGCTGCGGATAGTGCTGAACCAGACAACGACTCAGGACATGTTGGGCGAGTTAAGTACAATGAAATCAGGGACTTCTTCAATCAAGCTAAGAACAAGGTCAAAATCTTTGCACTTCATCATCACCTCATTGCAGTACCTCACACAGGTAGGGAACACAACGTTGTGGAAGACGCAGGTGATGTTCTAGGAGTTCTTGATGGTGCGAGATGTTCCCTTGTTCTGAATGGTCACCGGCATGTTCCTTGGATGTGGCGGCTTGGAGAGATGGTCCTATACAATACTGGGACACTCCTTTCTCGACGTGTCAGAGGAGCAATGACACAACTACACACGAGAGTAGTCCTGAGTCCTGAGCAGGTCAGTTTTACTCTTTGCTACAAGAATGGCAAAGAGCGTCTCTTCGCAGAATCTCCATTACGTATCTGATACCGCGGTGACGACTTTTCAGAATTCGGAGAATATCCACACGACATCGACGGAGGTCACATTCGAAAGAGAGATTATAGAGCTGACTACTCCTCGAACAACTACTATCGAATTCAGTGTTGAAGCTCCGATCCACTCGAAAGCTAGAAAGTTGGTCCCATCAGCCACAGTGATTAGATTTCCTACTCTCAGTGTAATCTCTCCTTTCACTGAGACTGGGGTGCCAACAGGCACGAGTCCATCGTTTATGTCATTTATACTGGTCAGTCCAATTAACCCATCATGCCAACTTACAAAGCCAATGGCGATGACAGAAATGAGAACAACCACGAGGAGGATTTTGGCTACTGGTCTTCCTTTCTTCTTCGGCATGCTGCTCCACCATCCTGCTAATATTATTATCAACTAATGAGTGTGACGGCTCGAAGGGGTAAAGACTTTAGGTTGACTATCAAGTCCCAAGCACGGTAACAATGAATGCAGCAGAGAGATTTGTAAGGGTTTGTTGTGAGATTGGTAATTTTACAGAGAAGCTAACGGGCGTTAGTGTAGTAGATGCTTATTTTGGACCAGAGGAATTGCATCCAAAAACGCTGAGTGCTGAGAAGTCAACAACAGATCTTGTCCATGATATCCATCAAACCTTTGATGCGTTATGTGATGAGATTGATGATCCTCTACGTCTTGAATATATGATGGGTGAGCTGCATTCCTTGAATGCTGTTGTTGATTGGTTGAGTGGCAAGGATATAACATACTCAGAACTTGTTGAGGGTCTGTTTCATATATCGATGAAGAAGTTCTCTGAGAATGAAATCGACAAAAACATTGAGCTCTTGACAGATTTGCTACAAAGCTACCCTGGTGACAGTCTTCATGACAAAATTCAGAGGTTTGGGAAGGAAGGTGAAATAACGGGGGATGCTCTTCAACATTTATTGACGGATGAATTGCAAAAGCAATCCATAAAAATCGGTCAGGAGTTTCGAGAGAAGATTTTCACCCTCATGGGTGCATCAGTACCTGATAATGGTGTTCAGTATGAAGCTGTAAGAGATGTGCCATGGGGTGGATACAACTGGTATCTAGGTGAGTTCAAATCTCTAAATCAATTGAATATTGACCGAAGGTTCAACAAAGACAATCTCCAATCCACACTCTACCATGAGTATGAACACCATGTGTCCAATCTTTGGCGCGAGAAAGCATTCCTAAACACCAGGAATCTGGAGCTTGCGGTCGTCCCTCTTCACACAGGTCGTTGTGTCATCTCTGAGGGGACTGCTGATACTGCAAAAGACTTCCTCAGTGTGTCAGAGAGTGATTCTCGAATTGTCGTATTGAATGCATTGACACCAATTAGTCAAATGACTGGCATCAATGCCGCTATACTTCTCAACGATGAAGGTAAGTCTGTTGAAGAAGCGATTGAATACCTAATCAATAGAGGATATCGAACTCGGGAAGCTGCAGAAGCGTCAATTAGTTTTATTTCTCCTACAACAAAGACCGGGAAGATTAACCTCTTTGCTCCATACATCTTTACTTACTTCATCGGACGTAGAGATTTTGTCCATCCATCTTTTCTCAAAGCTGTCCAGAAAGATGTACTTCCGGAGTTTTTCAAGACCATCTATATGAATCCTTATTCAGGTTCAAGTGTAACTTGGAACAAGGCATTCGAATGGATGTAGCTACTGATTCGAGGTCTCTGAGTGCCACAGTCGAGGAAGAAGAAACCAGGGAATGGGATGAGCGAGAGGTTTGAGATAATTTTCTGCATATCAGAACTAGGACTGGTCTTTCTATTATGGCTGCTGAATGTCTTCATGCAGGCTACAGCGGAAGAACTGCTCGCTGTCTACTTTGTTGGTCAGCTAGTCGTCATCGTTGTGCTTCGAGCCATTAACCGCAAAGCTGCAGACCATGCAATGGATATCCTCTCGAAATCCTCAGGTCCATAGGTTGCCAATCTTGAACATTGTTACACAAGGTTTCAAAAAAAGGAGGGTGTGATGGCTTGCACCATCACACATAATTTGTATTAACTATCGTTGGTTCTGAGCTCTGTTATAGGCGCCTTCCAATTCTCTTCCCATCTCACTAGGAATGGCTGTCTTTGCGAAGTCACCCTCCTTTCGTCGAATGAAGACATAGAGAAGAGTCACGTAGACGATGTCAAATGTCCGGAGTACAAGTGCACTCGGGATTGCAGCAAAAATGGTGAAGACAACTGCGATCAAGATGGTCAGTATTAAGTCGCCACCTGAGTAGAACCAACCAAACAATGCCCCACCGATGGCAAATCCGATGAAGAACATGAATGCCAAAACTCCAAATCCCCATCGTACTGCAGTTTCCTTGATCATGACATCAACAAAGTTCTTACGTACCAGACCAGCGCTCCTTTTGATACCCGCAGTTGCACCTAGTTCCTCAGCGACCATTGCAGGTATTGTGAAGTAATTGATTAGTGCCCAGACCCATCCTATGACTCCCTCTGCAGCATAGCCAACACCCCTACCTAGAGCGCTTTGCGACCTCCTAGCAACAGCTTGGATTATCATCCGGATTATTGTCACAATCACACTCATTATGCTCAGTATGATGAGCCCCCCTACAACGCCAAGAGATGCCTTGACCCCATCACCCAGACTTGGGTCTTTTCCGCGCATGTAGATGTAAGTTATTGCTGAAGTCGTGGCATATGAGAAGTTGTAGAAAAATATGGTGACGAACAGGTAAACAACTATACCTATTGCGAATGGCCATCCATTCTCCAGAGTCAGTTCAACATTTCCCAGGAGGAGATTCATTCCATCAGGAATGACCACGAGCATGATTCCCGCAAAGAACAGTGCTGAAACCAGCGTGAAGATCATTGTGAGGAATGGAGGTACAAAGGTCCCCTTCTCATCCAGGGTGACCTGACCGGTTAGTTTGATTATCTCTCCTGCACGCCTAACTCTATCTTTGAAGACTGTGAAGAGCAGCAAAGTGAGAAAGAGTGTAAAGAGCCCCGGAATTAGCATTGGCCAAGCTGTACCTAATGCAGATATTGGTATTACACCAGTCAGAATTAGGAATAGTGGTACTGCCCAGGTGAGGAGGTTCATAAAGAACGCACCTATGTAAATGAGAGTACCACCGAGACGTTTAGCAGCAACCGAGGCTCCAAGAGCCATTATGATACTTAGAACCAATAGGGCACCCAGTGCTGCACCCAGTAACCAGAGATTATCTGCAAGAAGCGGAGATACAGTCTGTATGAGATTTGTTATGTCCGTTTCATACATTGACCAGAGTTCCATCAGAGAGTATACACCCAACACGATAAAGGCACCAAATACAATGAAGAGACCTGCAATGGCGCCCTTATGGCTTGGATATTCCTGTTTTTCATGATATTCGTATAAATCAGAACGTGCCAAACGAACACGCCTCCTAAACAATCAAACAAAGTCTATTCCATGCATGAGCTATTCTCAAGTTAAATCTTAGCACTAAAATACTAGAACACAAGTTAATTATAATGAGCATGCACAGGGAATTTGCATGGAAGATATTCGCTTTTGTACACCTGGACACATCTTCTGCAGTGCTAACAAAGTGATGTTGGCCATTGATGGTAGCGAGGGTTCTGCTAGAGCTGCGACTGCTGCCTTCGAAGTGGCAGAGATGACGAACTCAAAACTCTATATTATTCATGTTATCCCAACTCCGGTAGCAAAGCAGTTCGCGCTTATGTCTGACTCAAACCTCGAGGATATCCTTCACAGATATGAGGAACAGGGCAAGAAACTCCTTGAAGGCACCAAGAAATCAGCAGATGAGTACAATCTTGACATTGAGCTTATTCTAGATAAGGGCTCTCCATCAGAGAGAATCATCTTTCGAGCTAAGGAACTCGGTGTCGATCTTGTAGTCATTGGATCTAAAGGAGCAACAGGCTCAACAAGAGCTGGTGTTGGGAGCTCCGCTGAAAGAGTTGTGATTGGTTCTGAGAGTCCTGTATTA
Organism: Candidatus Thorarchaeota archaeon; assembly: GCA_016840685.1. Taxonomy (GTDB): domain Archaea; phylum Asgardarchaeota; class Thorarchaeia; order Thorarchaeales; family Thorarchaeaceae; genus SMTZ1-45. The sequence goes on along the minus strand of JAEORX010000058.1, from coordinate 11,824 downwards.
GTCGTGAAATAATATGACCTAGGAAACAGGTCAGAACCTATTCAACTTTCTAGATACCAAAGGGCATCATTGGAATTTCATTATCCTCATCCAGCTCTCTAACCAATCTGAAGATTCCTCTGATACTTAGGACATCCCATGCTGGCTGTGCGTATGATACAGCTATTTGCTTCGCCTCTTCCTCAGGGACACCATTTTCTCTGAGTGTTTTGTAAAATGTCTTTGCGCCTTTCTTGACCTCAGCTCTCCCTTTCCGAAGAGACCACCAGACTTTGAACAGAAGCTTAGATCCACCGCCTATTGCTGTGCCTGTGATAGAAGCAATGGACCGAGCGGTTCCCACCTCTATTCGAACTCCTCATCATCATCTTCGTCGTAGTTGTCTGAATCTCGGTGCTTTCTCTTTTTTCGTTTGGTACTGAACTCTACTGACGTTTCATCTCCAACCATGCTCATAAGCTTGCTAAAGTCCAAGGCACCGACAAACTTCTTGGTCATGTCAAGAGCTACATCCTCAGGAATTCCTTCAGCGATGAGACCACTATAGAACTTTCCAATGCCCGCAGCCATGTTGCCTGCAGCTTCAGGACTGTAGACACTACCGATAAGCCCTGATATTAGTTTGGGAATCGCATCATTGAGGGCTCCAAAAAGTTCTGGTAATGCTTCAGCCACTTCTTTCAGTTCTTCTGCATCACTCTTTTCACGGTATCTTGCATCTGTTGGTTTTGACTTTGACTTTGGCTTCTTTTCTGGTTCTTCCGAGTACTCGTCACTCAACTTATTGTTCACCAAGTAGAATATAGACTGGTCACTGACTATATATAAAGTGGAAACAAGTGACCACTTCTCTGAGGGTCTTCTATTCCTTCACAAGCGAGAAATATCTGGCCCTTTCATCCTCATCTTCGATAACCTGCAGAATGCCTCGTTTGACAAGATCATTCACACGTTCTCGTATAATCCGTCTTGAGGCAGTCCCTCGTTCAGCTCTGACTGATGTAGTGATTTGGCTGATATTAAGCGGACGTGAATTGTCAAGAATTTGAATGATTCTCCAACTGATATCATCCTTCTTGAGGTCACCATATCTTGATTCAAGTCTCTCCGCCTTTGTGAATTTGCTCATCAATCGAACCATTCCATCATAGAACTCGAATCCTTCTCTGATGACTTTTGCTGAGGTTCTAACCTCATCAATGCCGGGTCCAACTCGCTCAATAAGTTCCTCAAGTCTTGCTAGCCGTTCGGAAATCTCATCTAACCTATCCTGTACTTCCTCCATGGATAGGTCCGATCCCTCTCCAGTTGGTTTAGATGATTTCCTTCTCTCATTTCCAGTCAAGTAAGACTCGCCACCATGAGATCAATAGTAGAAAGTGATAAGTCTGACGCCGCAGGCGTTATAACCGGTAATCTACTGGTTTGATTAAAAATCATATAGGTGGGCACGGTGTCCGGAGAGGATGACAATAACATCGTGGAGAATGTTCAACCTCTACGTGACCTCTTTCACTTTGCACACTTCTCAAGATTCTATCGACTCTATGTGCCAGCTTCAATCCTCGTTGGAGTTGCATGTGGTCTTTTCATGGTCCTATTTCAAGTACTTATTGACTCAGCAATCATTGTATTCTCTGCACTCCCTCTTTTCATTGCTCCTCTCATTGGAGGTGGGTTCTCTGGGCTTCTCATCTACTTTGGAAGAAAGGAGATTCAGGGGAGCGGCATATCAAAGGCAATAGAAATGACGCATAGACCAAGCTCTCTCAGAAAGGGGACCACAGTCACGAAACTTGTTGCAACCGCAATTTCTATTGGCTCTGGAAATCCTGTGGGGCGAGAAGGTCCTGCGGTCCTTATCGGAGCTGGAGTTGGAAATGCAATTGGCCGGAAACTTGGTTTTCATGAAGACTCTCATCTACGAGTATTTCTAATGATGGGATCTGCTGCTGCAACTGCGGGTATCTATAAAGCTCCCCTTGGGGGAGCTCTGTTTGCGACTGAGGCTCCATATAGAAGAGATGCACGACTTGGTTATTTTGTGCCCACTGTCATTGCTGCATTGAGCTCTTTTGTGGTCTTCATTGGTCTGTATCCATTGATAACTGGAAATGGGGCTGGACCAATTTTCACTTTTAGTGCCACATTCACTTTTTCCCTAACATTAGTCCCCCTTTTGGTGGTCTTTGGGATCATCGCTGGCTTGATTTCGATTCTGTTTGCTGTGACTTTAATGGCGATTCGAAACTTCTTCACAGTAAAGTTGCCTGATTTTATTGACCCCGTGATTGGATCTCTACTCGCATGCATTGTAATTTTTATCACATCTCTCGCTCTAGATCCGACACTGACCATCGCAGGAATGGGATATGAGGTCATAAACACGATTGCTACAAACCCAGAGCCGCTCCTTGTTATAGTGGTTCTCCTCTTCGGAAAGCTCTTTGCATCCTCTTTTGTAGTTGCAGGCAGGGTTTCCGGAGGTGTACTGGCTTCATCCTTGTTTGTGGGTGCCATGCTAGGGTCATTCGTTGGAGAACTCTTTTTCCCAGCCAATGTACCTGCTTTCATAGTATTGGGAATGGGCGCAGTCCTCGCTGCCACAACCAATACGCCTGTAGCGACTACAATCATGATGCTCGAAATGAGCCTATCCTTTGATCTAGTCATACCTCTTGTAATCTGTGTCTGTGTATCTTATCTTGTGAGTGGTGGGACTTCATTATACGAGGGTCAAAAAGTAAGCAGAGATGATGAGGAACCTGGCTTCTTTGCGAATGTTCTTCCTCTGAAGAAGCTTGAATATGAAAAGGTCGGAGATGAAACAGAACCAGACCCTGATGAAATCAATATTCTCTGACTTTTTTCAAAGGCTACGAAAATTAATAGGCAAATGCTGGCATACATCGTGATGTTAGGGAGATTGGGTTTGAGTATGCTTTACTCCAAACATCGGCGAGATCCCTAGGAGGTTGAGTCTTTGCAGAGGAAAGCATTAAGCACGCTTTTGGTCTTTTTGTTAATTGTTACAAGTATCCCTGTTCTTCAGTATATATCAACACCTGATGAAGTACGGTCAACTCAGAGTGAGCCTGTCGCTTTGGACTTCAATGCTCTTACCGAACTATATGGACTCCAGATACCGGTAGTAGTCCGGTTTGTTCATGGACTAACAATTGAAATCCAAAACATCCTTTCTTCTTTACAGCTTGAGTTTAGCCTTGGTAGTGCAAGTAGAAGTCATATTGGTTCCTACTATCTGCTGAAAGGGAGTCCTGAAAAACTCCAGGCTCTGATTGACCTGGGAGTAGTTGCAGAAATTTCTCCTCAGACGCACGCTGAATTCCTAGAATCTCCAAGAGACCTCTCAATCCCTGAGATTAATGCTGACGATGTTTGGGGGATGCTGGATGACTTTAGCAGGAATATTACTGGTCAAGATATACTGATTGCTGACCTTGACTCAGGGGTTGATTGGAAACATCCTGACCTCTGGTTTCCTGATGGCGGATCATTTTCCTGGTTAGACTGGAGTGTTCCTAATGCACAGTTCGATAATGGTACTGATGGTGTTGATCTCAATTCTGATGGAAATATTACGGTTAATGAGGTTCTCTATGTTCTTGATTTGGATAGAAATGGTGCTTTTAATGTACGAACAGAATGGATTTGGGCTGATAATGTCACTCAGAACGGATTTCCTGACATAGGCGAGCCATTCTTTGTTGTGAATGACACATCTGGTAATGGGCTTCTCGATCTTGGAGAACCACTGGTTATGTTGGGTACTCCGAAGACGAAGTATATCTTTGAAAAGGATGGAAATCCATCACCCACCCTTCAGACTTGGATACGTGGTGTAAATCTAACCATAAGTTCACACAAGGATGACAGTCCATATGGTGGTGGTCATGGAACTGCGGTCGCAGGAATTCTGCTTGGTGGACAGATTGGCTATCGTGATTATGTTGGAGTGGCACCTGATGCTGAGCTCATGATGATTAGAGTTATTGGCAATGATAATACTTGGTTATCAATTGAGGAGGGGCTTGCTTTGGCAAACAGCACTGGAGCTGATGTCATTCTCACTGAAATTGGGTCTTGGACCTATCATTATCTTGATGGAAGCTCCCTTGCCGAGGAAATGATTAATTCGCTGGTAGCTGATGGAATCCCTGTGATTTCGCCCAGCGGCAATCTAGGTGGGAAAGCAAAACATGCACTCAAGCAAACAACTGCCATTGTACCATCCCAAGTAGACTTCACAATTCCTTGGCCTGGATCGCCAGGTGAGGGTGAGTATATCGTTTATGAACCCTATGCAGTTTACATAACTGTACTCTCAAGAAATATGACTGATTTCAATTCATGCAACTTTAGTGTCATCATGGATCGGACTTTCTGGTCAATGCCACCTATCACTATCTATCTTCATCCAGGAATAGGTTACCAGAGTTTCTATTATGAGAAGTTTAATCCTTTCGCCATTTTCAATGTGTCTTCGTTCATTTCAACATCTGCCCGAGGCACGCAAATGCTAGGTATCATGATCAATGGATCTTTGCCATTGACCGCAGCAGCTCCCTGGCATCAGGTTAACATTACATCACCGCAAGACATGACTTTTCACTATTATATCTCCGATGATCAAAGCTCATGGACTGGTGGATGTATATGGAAAAGTGATGTTTCAGATGACTATGAAATAACATGGCCCTCAACAGCTGATAGCTCGTTGAGTGTCGCGAGTTATAGAACTAGAACTCTAGTCCAAAGTGGTTGGGGTCCTCCTGATGTAAATGGTGACATTGCAGGGTTCTCATCTAAGGGCCCTCGGATTGATGATGTCTACAAGCAGTGCATCGCAGCGCCTGGTGGTTTTGATGTTATCTCAGACTACACGAACGAAACTGCATGGGATTTGTGGTTCAATGCCAATGATATGTTATCCTTCAATGAACAATTTGGAAGCTACCGTCTATTCAGTGGTACAAGTGCTTCTGGTCCACATGTAGCTGGATGCGCCGCTCTTCTATTACAAGTTAATTCAACAATAGGTGATACAGTTGCAGATATCATAACCAGAAACGCAAGAAGTGATGGTTTCACTGGGATTGTTCCCAATGACATCTGGGGTGCAGGTAAGTTAGATGTCGAAGCTTCTGTATTGCATTTACTCCCGGGTCCGGTTATTGGGAGTCATGACCATACACCATTCACACCGAACTCAACCCAATCAGTAACCTTCACTGTAACTGTAACCGACTCCTCAGGGGTAGACACTGTCATTCTCTCATACTATAATGGTACGACATGGTTTAACGTCACAATGACATGGATAGGATCTTATTATGAAGGAGTAATCCCTGCACTTCCTAGCGGAACTCTGGTCTATTATCGATTCTATGCAAATGATACTCTTGACAATTGGTCTGTTTCTGCAACATATAGCTATACGGTGACTGACCCAACAACCACGACAACTACACCCACAAGTCCAACTACTGGAGGTCCAACGACTACCACTCCACCCCCTGAAGAACCAGATTACCTACGACTGGCTTTGATCTTGAGTGCAGTGTTTGCTTTGATTCTTCTAGCAGTTGTCTGTAGTCGCAGGAAGCCGCGATGAGAAGAAACGGAAAAGGAACATGTAAGAATGATTCTTGCTCTACCTCTGCAGTCTGAGCAGGTCTTATATGAGCTTGGGATATTTCGAAATCGACGACAAATCAGATGAAAGGTATCGACCATGAGACAACTTGGGGAATTCACACTTGACTTGGGGCATAAGAAACAGATGCCCGTTGAGATTCTTGTCGATAATGATAACACCTTGATTCTGATCGATTGCAAGTGTTGTGAAGAATTCCTGTCGCGTCGACTTCCTGGTGGAGTCCTAATTCCCATTGCTTCAGCATTGAAGACATTCTTTGAGAGTCGTGGGATGAGAAATATCGATGTCAATGTCAGTGGCTTGATGATGCGTCGCACCTACAAAGGAATCATTAATGAGGCGGACCTACCAGAAATGACGAAGGAACTTGAGATTGCTGTCAGTAAGTTCACTAGTAAAAGAAAGAAGAGGTAGTCTGGAGAGAATGCCTCTCTCCAGAAAGCCCTATTGATTCTCAGCTTGGAACTCCCTAAGATATTCAGCTAATGCCTCTACTCCTTCAAGAGGCATCGCGTTATAGATTGACGCTCTCATTCCTCCAACTGAACGATGGCCCTTTAGTCCAATCAATCCTTTTGCAGTACCTCCTTTCACACATTTGTCTTCCAGTTCAGGTGTAGGCATAGTGAATGTGACATTCATGAGAGACCTAGAATCCTTGGAAGCATGACCTTTGTAGAATCCATCTGATGCGTCAATGATATCGTAGAGCAATTTTGCCTTTTTCATGTTCCTCTTCTCGAGTTCCTTTACTCCACCGATTTCTTTCATGTAGTCCAATGCAAGTTTGCAGATGTATATCGCGAACACAGGTGGCGTATTATACAGAGAGTCATTTTCTGCATGGGTTTTCCATTTCTGCATTGTTGGAACATGTTCTGGCACTCGATCAAGTAGGTCTTCTCTCACAATTACCAGAGTGACTCCAGCTGGACCGAGATTTTTCTGAGCTCCTGCGTAGATTACACCAAAGTCCTTGATGTTAATTGGTTTATCCATAATATTTGATGACATATCACAAACGAGAGGAACCTCCTTAGGAACCTCTGGCATGTACTGCCATTCTGTTCCGTATAGTGTGTTGTTGCTCGTGAAGTGCGCAAATGCAATTTCCTTGCTAAATCTCACATTCTTAGGGATATATGAGAAGTTCTTATCCTCAGATGAAGCAATCACTTTTGGCTCTCCAAAGTATCCTGCTTCCTTGATAGCTTTTGTCGACCATCCACCTGTATTAACATACTCCATAGCTTTTCTAGGCTCCTGTAGATTTAGAGGAACCATGAAGAACTGTGTTGAGGCTCCACCGCTCAACCACATGACTTTATAGTCTGATGGGACTCCCATGAGTTCTCTCACCAAACTAGTAGCATCAGTCATTACTTTCTCCCACTCTTTTGAGCGGTGAGATATTTCCAGAACAGACATACCTGTTCCAGCAAAATCTAAGAATTCATCCTTGGCTCGCTCAAGCACGGGTAACGGTAATGTTGCAGGCCCAGGATAGAAGTTGTACACACGTTTCGTCATTATCTCCAACTACTCCAGTTTATTTATTGTGAAACCAGTCCAGACCTTAGGCTGGAAGAACGTACTTTTTTGTGGCATGCATTCAAAATTCTTTGAAACAGCCTCGACTTCCTGTACTCTTGTTGGGTTCATAAAGAAGACGGCTTGACCTTCATTCTGAACTGTCTTGATCGACTCTTCTACAGCGTCGCCAATTCCCTTGATGTAGGTCACATACCCACCACCCTTCATCGTTCCCTCTGCAAGCTTCTTCTTGTCAATTCCAAGCATCTTGTCTAGTATGAGGGTATGGAGGATTGCAACATCAAGACCCCGAAGTTCCGTCGACTTGTCTGGCAAAAGGTCACTCATAATCGAAACATCATTCAATGTGAGAGTGTAGAAGTTGCCATCATCAATGAAAAGACCAAAGGAGTGTTTCCCCTCATTGAACCTCTTGCTCAACAGCGCAAACATCTGATCCTTTGATTGGAACATTTCCACTTCGAAGTATTTCTTTACATCTGCCAAGAGTATCTCCCTTGAGAAGTGCTCGAGCCTCTGCACGAGTCTATGAGTCGGAAGGACCACAAGTCCTGGGTTTGAAATGTTGACAAATGTAAGCATGCGATACTTAGTCGACTCAAGTTCAGGATGCTCTTTGCGAAGTGCCAGTGCAGTCTTGTACCTGTGATGGCCATCAGCAATTATGATATATTTGCTCTCCATAAGTCGAGTGATTTTGTCCAAATCATTCTCATCATCGATTCTCCAGAGCCTGTGGCGGATGCCATCTTGGTCCATGACATCACCAATGGGGTCATCCTTCATGTGCTTCTCGAGGATTTTGTCGATGCTCCGCTCGTGGTCTGGATAAATCACAAAAATTTGTCCAAAATTGGCCATTGCACTTCTGCAGAGGTTCAGCCTGTCTTCAATATCCTTGGGAAGAGTCTCCTCATGTTGAAGAACACCTGAAAAAACCCCGGTACTTGGTGCGCCTGTGGCAAACTCCTCAAGCTCCATCAACCCAATGAACCCAAAACGAAAGAGCTTCTTGCCCTCGATTTGAAAGTCCTGACCATATACATAGTATGACTCGGTTTCATCATGAGTGAGAACTCCTTCATCAATCCACCTGGTGAAGTGGTCTCTTGCCCGTGTATATTGATTTGATGTAGGTGTGTCATCTTCCTCAGGTTTGTTCTTGATGATCCAAGCAATGTTATATTCTGAGAGAGACTGAAACCTATCCACCATATCTCCCTTGATGATGTCATAGGGTGGTGTCACTAGTCTTGACAAATTTCCTGTTTTGGCTTGGTTGTATCGATATGCTCTGAATGGTCTTATGCGTACCATCACTGACATCTCCATTTTCAGTAGGTCCGTATCTTGAGTCCCGGCTCACTGACTCTTTGTCATAAGTCTTTCTTTCCGTATGTTGTTCTTCTCAATAGGAAATCGCCCAAACGTCAAACTTAAATGAATAATATGTACGAAAACGCGAACCTATCTAACTGACGGGGAGATAGCTTATGGAGTTCTGTGAAAAATGCGGTGCACTCATGCTTCCTAAAAAAGAAGAAGGAAAGAAAAGCATCACCTTGAAATGTAGAGAATGTGGACATGAGAAATTGGTTCGTTCTCCTCCTGAGTATAAGGTAGAACACAGAATAAAGCATACTCCGCGTGAGAAAATAATCGTCGTAGAGGAAGAATCGCGTCGATTTGATGAGATGACAGAGGATGAACGTCGCGAGAGACGGAAGGAGATACTGGAGTACTACGAGTCTGAAGATGAGTGAATAGCTCCGGATAATCTTAATATCCCTACGCATGGTTTGTATTAGTACCTACCGTGAAGGGCTATCTGACGCACTCTTGTTTTACAATCCCGTACTTCGGATTGTATATTGAACTGAAGGAGGACCTGAGAAAATGGGAATTAATCTACATTACGACCATCGTAATTATCTTGTTAAGAATGGAAACATAGCAGACAAGCTTCGTCTTGCTTCTGCTGGCAATAAACTCTCTGACGAGGAACTTAAGGAACTTATGAGGCAAGTCAAGCAGATCCAAAACAAGGATGGCGGGATTCCATTTAGTGTGCAACCAGGAAATCCGAGCTCAGTCAAAGAAACTGCAGAGATATTGGCTCTTATTTCTAATTATGAATCACAGTGGCAAGATATCATAGATCAGATGGTCAAGTTTTTGGTTTCTCGTCAAAAGAACGATGGAGGGTTTAGTGAAACACTAAACCTCGACCCATATATTGAGGATAAATGGGGTAATATTGGTCGAGATTGGTATCCCGTAGCGAAGAGTGTAACCTGGCTTACAGGGAAAGCACTAGAAGCATTATGTCTGGTTGGATATTCTGATCAGGAACGCCTAAGAAGAGCAAGAGATTTTCTTCTTTACAATCAATATGAAGATGGGAACTGGCCTGATTATATTGGACGTAAAGAATCGGATCCATTAGCTACTGGGAATATCCTTCTAGGATTGAAAGCTATAGGAGTTGGACCAGATAACAAGGTGTATCAAGATGGGAGAGCTGCTCTACTTCAGCATCTTAAAGACTCTGTTGAGAATCGCTCTACCTTTGATATGGCTGATCTTACAGCCGTAGGGAAACCTAAATCCGACTTGGAAAAGGGAGTAATTCGGGGTGGACTCGAGCTAATTATTCAGAGTCAGAATGAAGATGGAGGATGGGCGCCAATTGGGTCCAAGAAGAGTGATCCAGAATTGAGCTCAATTCTTGCATTTGTTGCCTCGAAGATAATCAAGCATGCCTGAATTAAATGGTGGCAGGGAACTGGAAAGGCCAATCTGCATGATTTTGCAAGATTTGGTAGCGAGGTGATGCACATCAATCAGTTTGGACCAGTTATTCCCTGCCATCGTGTTGAGGCATCAACATGAATTGGTGGATATTTGGGTGGTATAGACAAGAAGATTGATTTACTAGCACGAGAAGGAGTCATTCGCGGAGATTTTTCGCAGAAGGCTTTACAAAGGATTCTGTAAATCCCATGGTGGGACCATTGGGTTTGGATGCGTGAGCCCTATGAACTTGAAAGTACGAAGAAATGGAGACATAGTTGAGTTACGGAAAGTAGAGCTTGAGACTCTCAGCCCTCCGTTGTTTAGGACCCTTATAGGCTACAATTCACTCAAAAGACTTGGTTACTCGATTTCCTTCATCCGCCCAAAGAAGAGTTCCAGTGGTGATTTTGAAAGGATACGGTATAACTTCATTGAGCGCGGTGTTATGACTCGTCAGCTCGAAGGTCTACTTGAACCGGACATGAAACGTGGTATTTTGAATCAGTTGCCTCGTGGTAACTTCTCTATTATTCTGCTTCTTACTCAGGTTCCAAGGAGGGGTGTAAATATCCGGCTCGATAAGTTCGAGTATGAGTTCCTAGGTTGCATTCTCCTTAGAAATGATGAAACCCTTGATGTGGTTATGAATACTACTCCCACTAGAGATATCCTAATGCCAATGTATGAAAGCGATGAAATTGTTGCATAAAGGACTTGCCTAAAACTTACTTGTGAATGGAGTTGACTTCTCTTCCAACCGTCTTAGCTCTTCACGTTTCTTTCTAGCCCTATACCCTTCAAAAGCTGCTCTGCCTGCAAGAATAACCATTGGAACAATCCACCAAATGATAATGAATGACAAGTCGTATTGCATGTGTATCAAGATTCTCAAAAAATGAAAGGAATTAAGGATGTCGCAATGAGCAGTATTTACTTATCTTTATCAGGGAGGTTTATTTTTTACTACATAGAAAGGAGACCTGGATTTGCCTAAAACTGCACGAGAAATCCCAAGAGATGTTGCTGCATTTGGTGAGAGGCAGTTCAAGGAAACCGGGGCACAGTCAGTCGATGTTCTGAGAGTAAAAGCATCGGTGATGAGAAAACACTTCAGACAGTTGAAAGGAATCACATACCTCGTTGCTGTTGTTTCACTCGATAGAGTACGTATCTATTTCTTCAACTCTGCTGGAATGATGCTCGTGGGTGAGAATGTCGAACCGTTAATCTACCAGAAGATTCGATCCAGCTCCAAGCTTGTTGTGAAGTATGAAAAACCAAAAGAGCTCACGCCTGAAGAGCAGCGTATAGAGGCAACCCAAGAGCTTAGAGATGCACTGACTAAGGCAATAAGACGAGTTGCCCGCTTCTTGAATTCCACCCAACCCTCATTTCCTGATATATTCATCACTCGAATGAGTTCAACTGAAAAAACACAGTGCTTTGGTCTTCAAACAACAGATGATGGTGAGTACCTCTTTGAAGAGAAAGCTCTAAAGACAGGATGGTTTGATGGAATCGTCACTCGCACTGCATTTCTGGCACACCTCAACCCCGAGATTTCCAAGTGGCAGATGGCTTCATTGATTGGAAATGGGATTGCACTAGCTCTGCTCAAAGATCCAGGAAGAAAGATATTTCGTGAGTTCTGGTCGAAGATTAGTAAAGAAACAGACTTGGTCCCTTATGTAAATCACTTAATCAGACACATCGACTGCTATAGTAGTCTTGGATTCATAAGATTCTATACTCTCTTAAAGGAGATTCCTTCGAAGAATGCTCCTCAACACTCTG